>JAGAZS010000175.1 GCA_017939945.1 Schwartzia sp. (in: firmicutes) | reverse complement strand
TTCTGATTCTTTTTACGGGGCTTGCGTGCTTCGCCGCCTTTGAGGCGGTTTCCTTCTTTGGGCTATACGACGCGCAGGAGCACGCCCTCGAAAGCGGCCGGGAAATGGGGACGTCTGCCGCCGCGTTCGCGGAGGAGATTACTGACGAGCAGGCGAAAAAACGGTTCGCCCTCATGGCGGAAGAAAAGGCGCGCGGCGTCAATAACAAGATAGGGCGGCTTCGGGAAGATGCGAATCTTCTTGCCAAGACGATGACGCAGATCTTGACCCATCGGGAGCTGTACCTGCAGCGTGAGCTGCCGTTGGGCGGCGAAGTTCCCATAAAATCCAAGGAGCCATATCTTTTTTTCATCCCGGCGCTTCGTGAAAGCGGCGGGATTGAGGACGTTCTTCCTGAAGCGTGGATCGCAGCCAACGCGGCGGACAATTTGGCGCTTTGGACGCAGAGCTATGACGACGGCCACGAGATGACTTGCTTCTATGCATCGGAGCGCGGGTATATCATCAGCGCGGACGTCATGCCGGAGGGGAAGGAGTTCGTAGAGTTTTTTGATACGTGGTACTCGCCGTCCTTCGATCCGAGAGAACGCCCCTGGTATAAGGAAATCAAAGCGACCGGGACGTCCGTATTCACGGGCGTTTATGTCGGGGTGGAGGGGTATCCCTGCATTTCCTGCGTCGCGCCTTATTACGACGAAAACGGTTTCGCGGGTATGGCCGGCATCTCCAACAATATCGCCGCCTTGTATCGGCAGATCTCGATCAATGCGATCGGGGACAGGGGCGTCAATTTTATCCTGAACGAAAAAGGCGAGGTCATTCTTTCCTCGGAAAAGGAAGGACTGCTGGCCGCTTCCGCGACGCCGAAGGATTTTCAAAAGTATGGGGAGACGTCCCTTGCACTGGAAGCGGCGTGCATGACACGGGGACTGTCCGACGTGGCGCGGATCACGATGGGTGGCAGGGATTATTATCTTGCCTACGCGCCGATTCCCGACGTCGGTTGGAGCTTCGGTACATTGATCGAGCGTGACGTCGTAGTGCAGCCGGCGCGGGACGCGAAGTCATATCTTTTGACCCAGGCGGAGACTTATTCCGCGTCACTGCGTTCCTTTTTCTGGGACAATCTGATGCGGACGGCGGTGCTGGTCTTGGTGCTTTTGGCGGCGCTCTTTTTCGCGAGCCGAAAGGTCTCGGATCGCTTCGTGCAGCCGATTCTTGCGCTGACGGCGGGCGTGCGGGAAATCGCGGGCGGCAATCTCGACAAGAAGCTCGACGTCAAGACCGGCGACGAGATCGAAACGCTCGCCGACAGCTTCAACCAAATGACAGACGAGCTGAAATCGTATATCGACAATCTCACGAAAACAACGGCGGAGAAAGAGCGTATCGAAACGGAGCTTTCGGTTGCGGCGCATATTCAGGCGGGCATTCTGCCAAAGTCGTTCCCGGCGAGGATCGAGTTCGACCTCTTTGCTTTCATGCAGCCTGCGAAGGAAGTCGGCGGAGACTTTTACGATTTTTACTTTCTCGACGAGAATCATCTGATGATTACGGTGGCGGACGTTTCGGACAAGGGCGTACCCGCCGCGCTCTTCATGGTCGCCTGCAAGACGCTCCTGAAAGACTGTGCCCTGCTCCTCGGCACAGTGGAACAACTGTCGGAGATTGTAGCACGGACCAATGACCGCCTTTCGGAGGCCAACGACGAGGGCATGTTCGTGACGGTATTCACGGGCGTACTGGACGTTGGGACGGGAGAATTCGTATATGTGAACGCGGGGCACAACCCG
>JAGAZS010000174.1 GCA_017939945.1 Schwartzia sp. (in: firmicutes) | reverse complement strand
GGAAGCGCCGCCTGCCTGCGAGATATGGGTATAGCTGGTCTTCGACGACAGGATGGAGCGCTCGCTCATCTCGGTCACGTAATGGTACGGCGAACCGTACATGCCCGCCAGCGGGCTCTTCGTCTTGTCGAACTCGGTGCCTTGGTAATAGTCGCGATGGATACGCGCAATGTCTTCGACGTTCAGCTTCTTGTCGGGACGAATCGAGAACGGGTAGGTTTTCGAGTCCCAGCCCTCAACGCGGGACGGCAGGTTTTTCGACGGCGCGACAATGCTCATAGCCCGCCAGACGCGGCGCTTGGAATAGTACGGGTGATGGAATTCTTTGGACTGCAGCGATTTCATCTAGTCCACGTTCCCGTTCTCGTCGTATTCCGCCCAGCCGAGCTCCTTGAGCGTTTGCGGAAGCTTCGGATTGAACATCTGGTTCGGATCGCCCTCGCGGATCGCGTGGATCCGAAGCTGGTTCGCCTCGATGAAAAAGTCCCCGTCGGGAATCTTTTCCGCGATCCACAGGCCGCCCTTGCCGGTGGGCGACATCTGCATCTCGAAGACCCAAGCCTCTTCCTTGTCCGCGACGCCCAAGGTCTCGGCGGTGCCCCAGAGGCCGTATTCGTCAATCAGGCTGCCCATCAGCGCGACGGCCTCGCGGGCGGTCTTGCAGCGCTCGAGGGCCACGCGGGAAAGTTCGCTGGAATAAAAGATTCCGCCGCCTTCTTTGTACGGAACCTCGGGCAAATGCGCGGACATATCGGTGCATTCGCCGAACATCAGGCCGTGCTCGTTCACAATGCCGTAGTCCGCATCCATATACGCGTAAGTGTGCTCGACCTCGGGGATAAAGCCGATGGGCCGTGTATGCGGCCTGTCGGGATAATCGTAATCGTCGCTCCTCTCCGGCGCCACAAGGTTCGGCTGATCGTAGGCATTGTATTCAGGCATGGTATCCAGCGCTACCGCCGTAGGATACACGGGGCGCATACTGTCCTTCGGGTGGTCCTTCGCGGGCACAAAGACGAGATTCATTTCCGCGCCCCGACCGTCGTTGGAGTGGGAAACAATCACGCTCCCGTCTTCAGACGCGCCCTTGGTCACAATCATCACCGTGCAGGCTTCGGCGCTCACGCCCATCAGCGAAAACATCGCCACGCCCGCCACCAATTTCTTCAGCAAAAGAACCGCTTCCTATTTTTATGTTTTTCAACTCCGTTTCAAATTTTATCATATACCTAGGAAAATGAACAGAAAAACCACGCCCTGCCGCAAAAACAGCATCACGTATTATCCCATACCCATTTCGACAATTTATATCACATCCGATAACCCCGCGATAAAAAAGATGGGCAGCAAAAGATCCTCCGGCTGCTGTGTTGACTTTGCAAACGAACGCGCCTATTATTAATGTGTCCATGTGGTTTTACAAGAAATAGAAAGGCGGGATTTTCATGAAAATGAAAGCATTTTTGCTTCTGCTGGCTATGATGTGCGTTCTTGGCGCGACATGTTTCGCCGAGAGATCCCCAATAAACCAGAACGCCGTTCCTTTGCCGCAGGAACGAATGGCATTGGGCGGGATTCATGTCGGGGACACGATGGAGATTGTCAAAAGCATTCTCGGGGACCCGGACAGTAAAGACTACGGGTACAGCCAAATGGCCGAGAAAAAAGTCGCAACTTGGGCGTATGGCAATTCTGCATCAATCTATTTTTTTGAGAGCGAGGGCGAATATTATGTCCAGATCGTGAAAGTTGATGCTGACAACGGCTTCGCCACCCCCGACGGAATCAAGGTAGGCATGGACGAAAATGCTCTGAAGAAGGCTTACGGGGAGCCGTATTTTTATGTACCATCCCAAAACGGGGGCGCACAGTACCGCTATCGAAACGATCGTTACAGCCAAGTCGAATTTGTCTTCCAAATCATGAACGGAAAAATCACCAATATCGGACTGGGCTTCAACGACTGAAAGCGCAAGATTGAGCACAAATTAAGCGACGGGTATCGGGGTGTATGCGAATCTCTCAATGCCGTCGTTGATTCCAACTTAATCGCGCCACACTCCAGCCATACGGCTTTCTCTTGTCCATTGCATCACGTTTGAAGATGATTCATGAAATCACGCTTCTTTAGTGATATACTTTGTATGTTATCAATTTCTTGCGGGGTGATAAAATGCAGCACGAATGCAAGATCACAGTTTTAGAGACAAAGCTCTTTGCAGACTATCAGGAGAAATATCTCGCGGATCCCAAGTCCGGTCCGTGTCCCTGCTTTAAGGCCGGGGATACGT
>JAGAZS010000173.1 GCA_017939945.1 Schwartzia sp. (in: firmicutes) | reverse complement strand
GTCGCGTTCGCCGCGAACAGCGCCTTCATGAACATCATCGCACGCGCCGATGAAAGCTCCCAGTTCGACGGGAACTGCGCCGTCGCAATCGGCACATTGTCCGTATGACCGGTGATAATCACGCGCTCCGGAATGGCCGCAAGAAGCCCGGCCACAACAGGTACAACAAGCTGCGACTCATTGACCAGATCAGCCGAACCGGACGGGAAAAGCGCCGTTTCCTTGATCCGAATCATCAGGCCTTCCTCGGTCAGCGTCGTCTTCAGCTCTTCCTTCAGATGGTTCTGCACAATGTAGGAATCCATCGTTTCCTTCAAATGCTCAAGCGTCTCGTTTTCCGCCAGATACGCACGGTTGCCGTCGTCGGCTCCGTCTCCGGTCCCGTCACCATCGCCGCCGTTGCCGGCCTGCGGGTACGTCATGAGACCAAGCCCGGGCAAAAGCCCGCCGCCGCCCATGCCGATACCGAACGCCTTTCCGAAAGCCGCGCCCATCGCCTGCGCCTTGCCGCCGTCAACCTTCGACATACAGAACAAGCAAAGGAACAGGGCCAAGAGCAGCGTCATCAAGTCGGAATAAGGAAGCAGCCAAGCCTCGCCCGCTTCTTCTTCGTGAGGCGGGCCGTGTTTTTTCTTCTTTGCCATCGATTATCCCTCCGTCTTCAATCCTTCGCGCGCGGACTGCGGAATGAATACCATCAGCTTCGCCTCGATCGCCGTCGGCGAATCGCCCGCCTGCAGTGAAAGGATTCCTTCAATAATCATACGCTTTTGGCTGATTTCCATTTCCGAGAACACCTTCAGCTTGTTCTCGAACGGAAGCCAAAGCACGTAACCCGTGTAAATACCAAGGATCGTCGCAACGAACGCAGCCGCGATCGCGTGACCGAGCTTGTCGATATCGTTCATGTTACCGAGAGCCGCGATCAGACCAACCACGGCGCCAAGAACGCCCAGCGTCGGCGCGTAAGTACCGGCCTGTTTGAACACCGAACGGCCTTCGGCGTGACGGGCCTGCATGACCGTCAACTCCGCATCCATGACGTCCGAAACGAATTCGGGATCCATACCGTCGATGACCATGCCGAGGCCGGAGCGGAAGAACGGATCCTCGATTTCCTGCACCTTGCTTTCCAGCGCCAGAATACCTTCGCGGCGCGCAATCTGCGAAAGCTCTACGAAGGTCTTCAGAAGCTCGCCCGGTTCCTTGAGCTGCGGACGGTTGATAACCTTCTTGAAAAGGTTAGGGATGTTTTTCATGTTCTCCATCGGGAAACCCGTGAAGAGACAGGAAATCGTGCCGCAAATGATGATCAGGAACGCCGCCGGATTGTTCAAGGCCGACAAAGGCGCGCCTTTGATGACCATACCGACGAAAATCGAAATCAGGCCCATGATAAGACCGACAATTGTTGATGTTTCCAAAACAAGTCCTCTCCTTTTCTCCCGAAAAGCGCGGAAATCAAAGGGCGCGGCTCCCTGCGCCCTGCCGCTTTCAAAATAATCATTTCTTCACAGTCTATAGTGTAGCACAATAACATTGATTTTGCTAGGGTTAATTGATTTATTTTCTTGTCGCCCAAAAATCTTTCCCGTGCCAAAAATAATTATGGATTCTCTGTTGGATATATGTTATAATTATCGCCGTATAGATAAATACTTCCTATGAAACGATAGAGAAGTATAAGCAAGTCAAAAAAAGAAAGTGTGTGAGCAAAAAATGAGCAAGATCCCTATGGAGCTTCGGCAGCTCGAGTATTTTCGTATGGCCGCAAAGCTGCGGAACCTGACCCGCGCCGCCGCCGAGCTGAAAGTCTCCCAACCGAACATCACCGTCGCCATCCAGAAGCTGGAATCCAGTCTCGGCCTGCGGCTTTTCGATCGCAGCCAAAAGCAGTTCCTGCTGACCGCCGAGGGCGAGATTTTCCTGCGCCGCGTCGAGGACGCCCTCGACATCCTGCACGACGCCATGCGCGAGCTGGACGACTACAAAAACCTTTCCAAAGGCAACATCCGCATCGGCATTCCGCCGATGATCGGCGCCTATCTGTTCCCTCGCATCTGCTCGGATTTCCAGAAAACCTATCCCCGGCTTTCCATCTGCCTTTACGAGGAAGGCTCGATGGCCATCCGGGAAAACCTCGAAGTCGGGGAACTGGACTTCGGCATCATCATCCTGTCGGACATTCCCGCCGCGCTGAATACCTTCCCGATGACCAGCTCCGAGCTTGTCACCTGCGTGCCGTCGGATTCTCCGCTGGCCGCGCGCCAATCGCTTCGGCTCTCGGATTTCGACGGGCAAAACCTGATTGTCATGAAGCACGGCTCCTTCATCCGCCGTATGCTCTCCGACCGTTTCGCCTCCGAAGGCATATCGCCGGACATCGTCCTTGAGTCGAACCAGATCGAGATCATCAAGCGTCTGGTAGAGAACGGGATCGGACTCGCGTGCCTGCTGGATTGCGTGACCCAGGACGCGCAAAACTTCCGCGTCCTGCCTTTCGAGACCCCAAAGCACTTCGACGTCGGCCTCGCGTGGAAAAAGGGACGCTACCTGTCGAAAGCGGCCTCCGCTTTCATGGACTTCTGCAAGGAAGCGCTGATAGAATAGGACATAAAAACAGAAGCTTCCGCACGCTGCAAAGCTGTGCGGAAGCTTTTTCATTGTTTTTTCAGGTTATGTTCGTTTGTTTCACGTGAAACATTCTTTCCGAAAACAATTTATTCTAAAAAGCTTTATCCTCATCTCAACTTCATGGT
>JAGAZS010000172.1 GCA_017939945.1 Schwartzia sp. (in: firmicutes) | reverse complement strand
TTTTTCGGCGTGGATTAGGGTTTCTTCCCAGTTCACGTGCGGGTTGCTGTCGAGGAAGTGGTCGTTCTGCTTCTTCCAGTCGGGCTTTTTGAGGTTGTCGCCGAGCTGGCTGTTCTCGATCGGGGTGGCTTTCAGCGCGGCGTCTACCGAGGCCTGGTCTACCGCCACCGGATCGAAGGAGACGAAGAAGCCGAGGTTCGGCAGGATCGGGCCGTCGTTTTCGCCGTGGCAGTCGCAGTTCGGCGAGATGTCCGTGGCGATATTGATATGGAAGGTCGGGCGGTCCTGGCAGATCGCCTGCGCGTATTCCGCCATCTTGCGGTCGAGCACGTCGCTGGCGTCCCACTGGTCGTTGGAAATCGCGTCGAAGGCGCAAGCGCCGATGCAGCGGCCGCAGCCTTTGCAGATGTCCTTGTTGATGTGCGCCTTGTTGTTTTCGTACGTGATGGCGTTGGAGCCGCATTCCTTCGCGCAGCGGCGGCAGCCCCGGCAAAGGTCCTCGTTGACCGAGACCTTGCCCGACGAATGCTGTTCCATCTTTCCGGCGCGGCTGCCGCCGCCCATACCAATATTCTTGATGGCGCCGCCGAAGCCCGTCATTTCATGGCCCTTAAAGTGGGCGAGGCTGATCACGATGTCGGCGTCCATCAGCGCGCGGCCGATTTTTGCCGCCTTCACATACTGGCCGTTTTTCACCGGCACCTCGACCTCGTCGGTGCCGCGCAGCCCGTCGGCGATGATGATCTGGCAGCCCGTGGTCACGGTGTTGAAGCCGTTCAGGTTCGCGCAGTCCATGTGCTCCAGCGCATGCTTGCGGCTGCCCGGGTACAGCGTGTTGCAGTCCGTCAGGAACGGCATGCCCCCCTGCTCCTTGACGAGATCGGCCACCGCCTTCGCGTAATTCGGCCGCAGGAACGCGAGATTCCCCAGCTCGCCGAAGTGCATCTTGATCGCGACGAATTTTCCGTTCATGTCGATGTTCTTGAAACCGGCGGCGATGCAAAGCCGTTTCAGCTTCTCTGTCATGCTCGTGCCGACCGTCGTGCGGAAATCAGAAAAATAAACCTTAGCCTTCTCCATATTTACCCCTCATTTCTTAAAGAATACCGAGATACTTCTCCCATAGAGATATTATACAAGGCTTGCCACGTTGCAGGCAAGCCCGAAGTAAAAATTCATTGAAAAAATGATGATATATCGTCATTTTTTATGTTTTTGGATTTGCATGGCAGTAAACAAAGTTGGTTTTTGCATGACTGGTATAATGACAAAATGTTTCACGTGAAACAAAAGAACTAACGTTCTAATATTGCAGACTGTGCATCTTATTCTCGCGACGGACAGTTGAGCTTCGGGCAGGCGGCACAACCCTTTGGTAGTTTTTCATCGCCGTTTTCTCCGCGGACGAGGCCGATGACGGCGGTGACGGATTTTCGCGGGCGAAGCATCAGGCTCTCGGTCAGGGAAACGCCGATGCTTTCCGCCTGTGTCAGCCGCAAAAGCTCCGGCTGGGCGTGGATGTCCCAGTCGCCGTAGCCGGGGGAGAAACGCCAGCGCATCGCGAAACCTTCCTTCGCGAACTGCGGGCGGAGCATCGCCTCCAATGCGTCGCAAACTTGCTCGACGGCGGCGGTGGCGGCGGCGTCCAACAGAACCGAGTGGGCATAGCGGCCTTCGTCGAAATGGCGCGTGACAGCGGCTTCGACGGCTTCGCCAATCGTCGCGGCGAGAAACACGACGCGAGTCGCCCCGGCGAGGTGATTGCGCACGATGTCGCCTTCAATCACAAAATTCGGATTCGCGGTCACGGTTCCGGTTTCGCAATCGTAATCAAAAATTTCCCACCGCGCCCGGGGCGCGGCCAAAAGCAGCGCTTCCTCGCAGGCCGCCGCAATCGCCGCCTCGTCAAAGGAAGCCTTCGCCAGCCCCGCGTACCGCCGCGCCTCTTTCGCGTCTACGGCGGAAATCCGAGGCGCATAAATCGGCATGGTATCACCTCGCATGAAAACTTTCTTTGATTGTACCACAAAAAATAAAATGTTTCACGTGAAACAAACGAACACACATTTCTTTGTTTCACGTGAAACATTTTTCGTTTACGCGCTTTCTTTTTCGTTCGGCATATTCACGACCATAGTGGCGGAGCCGTAGGCTTTTAGGGGCTTGCCGTTTTCGTCGGATTCTAGGGTGTAGCGGATATGGAACGGGACGCGGCCTACTGTGAGGGGGATGATGCCCTCGATGTTTGTTTCCCCTTCCGCGAGGCGGCGGTGCCAGTCGCGGTACATATCCGCGTAATCCGGCGGGAAGATGCCCGCCGCGATGGCCGGCTCGGGGTAGTTCTTGACGACCGCGGGGAGGCCCAAATCGCGCATACAGCGGAAGCATGGCCGCATTTCCTTGGTCGCGATGGTGTATTCCCACGCGTAGACGTTCGCCTGTTCGCTGGCGTGGCGGAAGCGCTGGTCGCTTTCGTAAACCTCACGGTAGTTTTTCTTTTCCGCCGTGATGTTTTGCACCATCGCGTAAACCAAAAATTGCTGCCCGGCGCGGCCGATGACCCGGAGGAAACTTCGGATGCAGATGCGGTCGTCGCCGCAGCATTTCGAGTGCAGGTCGCGCCATGTCTCGCAGGTTTCCTCGTCGCCGGAGGCGATGGCTTTTTTGATGGTATTTTCGTAAACGCTCCAGTTGTGCTCGTCCATCCCTTGGCGCATGTCGAGCCCGATGACTTCCTGGGCCGACAGGTTCATCGCCAGTTCCCGCGTGTATTTCTCGTTCACGCGCAGAAGTTCCAGCTTTTCTTCTTGATAAGCGAAAAGCGCGGCGGCGCCGACGAAGTTGCTGAAAATCAGTGTCTCCATGGAGTCGGGATCCCAGAATTTGCCCGCGTTCATGGTGTCGATCAATTTCATGGACGGGGCAATCGGCTCGTGCTCGGTCTGGTAGAGCTTTTCGAGAAAATCTTTTTCGGGCATGGGCTTCGCGTACAGGTAGCCTTGGATGTAATTGCAGCCAAGGCTTTTCATGTAGTCGGCCTGCTCTAGGGTCTCGACGCCCTCCGCGATCAGCGGCGTGTCCAGCCATTTCGCCATGTTCACCACGGAGCTCAAAATGATGCCGCCGCGCCCGCCGATATCGCCGTCAAGGAAGCCCATGTCCAGCTTGATGATGTCCACGTCGAGGTTTTTCAGGATATTCAGCGACGAGTACCCGCTGCCGAAATCGTCCATTTCCACGACGTAGCCGCAGGCCTTGAGCTGCCCGATGGTTGCGGTCATCAGATCCATGCCGCCGATGGCCGAGGACTCGGTGATCTCGATGCGAAGAAGCTTGACGGGGATGTCATATTTTTTGCGGATTTTCTCTATCCCGTCCACATATTCATGGCGATATATGTCGAAGCGGGACATATTGACGGAAATCGGGACGACCGGCGCATGGCTGTCCAGGCATTTCCGCAGGAAACTGCAAACGCACTCGAAAATGTATAAATCCGCCCAGTAGATCAGGTCGTTTTGCTCCAGCACGGGCACAAAGTCCGACGGGAACTGAAGCCCGAAGTCCGGGTGGCACCAGCGCATCAGGGCCTCCGCGCCCACCATGCGCCCGGTGCTGTGGTTGATCTGCGGCTGGTAGCAGGGGTAGAGATTCCGCCCGCGGATGGCCGATGTGAAGCCGTTGACGATTTCATGCGAAAGCATTTTCCTTTTCATGGCATTTGCTCTCCTTTTGCGAAAAACAAACGATATTGTGTCTTTATTATATAGGAAGCGGAGGGGAAGGTCAAATTTATACTTATCCGGCGGTTTCTGTAACCTATGGGTTGAAATCATACAAAAAATGTTTCACGTGAAACATTGAAACATTCGTTCTTTTGTTTCACGTGAAACATTTTGACAGATTTTAATTTTTTCAGGTACAGGGCCTGCCCTTTTTCTTTTTCTCCTCAAGAACCATCGTGGCGGAAGCGTATGCCTTCAGCGGTTCGCCCGCTTCGTCGAATACCGTCGTATAGCGGATG
>JAGAZS010000171.1 GCA_017939945.1 Schwartzia sp. (in: firmicutes) | reverse complement strand
GCAGGACGACCATTTTGCGGATGAATCCCCATCGGTTGTACCGCAGCCGGTATTGCAGGAAACGGAAGAACCGGATAATTCGATGGTGATTGTGCGCCCGAAGCAGGGCACTCCGGCAAAGGACGGATTCCTGGCACGTCTCCGACGGCGTTCCGAGGCGCGGACCCGCATGGCGATGAGGCATGAGGCACCGCAGCCCGTCGAGGAGATGCAGCCGGTTTCGGAGAATCCGCCGCAGGCGGAAACTTCGAAAATTGAGCCGGGTCCCGATATGGGAGCGCAAGAGACGGTCGCCCCGGTTGCGAAAGAAAATATGCCGCAAACCGAAAGTGAAGAAGATGTTGTACCGTTTGTGGCGCTGGAAAACAGTGAAACCGATATAGAACCAGCCGCGGAGACGGCGGAGCCAATTATTTCCGAACCGGAGACGCCGCAGACGTTTTCGATTGAGTACGGCAGACGGGAAGCGCAGGCGGAACCCGCGCCGGAAATCGATGCGCAGGACGCTTTGTCGCGGGCCATGAGCCGTGCGCTGGGGCATGAGAATATTGAGGAGACTGACGAGCCGAAAGAATATCGGCTTCCGAAGGTTTCCGAGATTCTCGAAAAACGGCAGCAGGAACAGGACGACGAGCTGGAACGGGAAATCGGCGAAAACGCGCGGGTACTTGCGCAGACGTTGGAGGATTTCCGTGTCAAGGCGGATATTATCAACGCCTGCCACGGTCCTGCCGTCACGCGGTACGAACTGAAGCCGGCGCCGGGCGTCAAGGTCAGCAAGATAGAAAATCTCGCCGATGATCTGGCGTTGGCGTTGGCGGCTTTTTCCGTGCGAATCGAACCGGTGCCGGGCAAGGCGGCTATCGGCGTCGAAGTTCCGAACAAAAAGCTGGAGGGCGTGACGCTGCGCGACGTCCTCGAAGACGCGGCGTTCATGAAAGCCGAATCCCCGCTGACCGTAGGTCTCGGCATCGACATCGCCGGACAGGCGATTTTCGCCGACCTCGGAGCCATGCCGCATCTTTTGATTGCGGGCGCGACGGGCTCGGGCAAATCAGTCTGCGTCAATACGCTGATTACCAGCATCTTGTTCAAGGCGCGGCCCGACGAAGTCAAATTCATCATGATCGATCCGAAGATGGTCGAGCTTTCCAATTACAACGGAATCCCGCACCTGATGGTGCCGGTGGTCACGGACTCGAAAAAGGCGGCCTCGGTGCTGAACTGGGCCGTGCAGGAAATGGAAAAACGCTACGCGAAATTCGCGGAGATTGGCGTTCGCAAGATGGCGGACTACAACGAAGTCGTGCCGGAGGAAAAAATGCCGGCTGTCGTCATCATCATCGACGAGCTGGCCGACTTGATGATGGTCGCGCCGAAGGACGTGGAGGAAGCGATTTTCCGTCTCGCGCAGAAGGCGCGCGCGGCAGGGATACACTTGGTGCTGGCGACGCAGCGTCCGTCGGTGGATGTCATTACCGGCACGATCAAGACGAATATTCCGTCCCGCATTTCGTTTGCCGTATCGTCGCAGATCGATTCGCGGACGATTCTCGACACGGGCGGCGCCGAAAAATTGCTCGGCAAGGGCGATATGCTGTTCTACCCGATCGGCGCGGCAAAGCCGATGCGCGTGCAAGGCGCGTTCATCAGCGACGGGGAAATCGAGCGGCTTTTGGATTTCATTCGCTCGCAATGCGAGGAGCCGGAGCCGGACGAGGAAATCATGCGGTTTACCGAGGAAGCGACGGAAGGCGCGGAGGACAAGGGAAAAGGAAAGCCCTCGGCTTCCGCGACGGACGAGCTTCTGGAAAAGGCCGTCAACCTTGTGCTGACGACGGGGCAGGCTTCAACGTCGGGTATCCAGCGACGGTTCCGCATCGGCTATACGCGGGCGGGACGGCTGATCGACACCATGGAAGAACTTGGTATTGTGGGTCCGAATGTTGGCAGCAAGCCGAGAGAAATATTGATGACGCAGGAAGAGGCGGCGGAAGCTATTCGTTCCCTCGGGGCGTAGGAAGATAAGGGGGTGAAGGGAATGCCGAAATGGTTGGACGATTTTTTTGACAAATGTCTCGGGATGCTGCAGCGGATGGATTTACCTGATATGTCAGTTGCTCGGTTATTCCTGTTTATCCTTATCGGTGGCCTGCTGGCTGTTTCCGGTATCCTGTGCTATGCGTTTTTGGGGGACCGCGGCGGAAGCATGACGAGCGGGGAACACCTCAGCGTTTATATAACTGTCCAGCCGGGCATGAACGCGGGAGACATCGGTACGATGCTCGAGCAGCGCGGCGTCATCGGAAGCAGGCACAAGTTCTGGCTGGTGGCGAAGCTGGGCGGCGAGGAGAGGAATTTCAAAGCTGGTACATACCATATGCATGTGAATATGCCGATCCGTGAGGCATTGGATGTGCTGGTCGGCGGCGAGGTCTCAATGCTCCGCTTCACGATTCCCGAAGGTTTCACGGTTCGCGAAATCGCTTCGCGTTTGGAACGTGAAGGCATTGTCAAGTCGCAGGATTTTTTGGAGAAGGCAAAGACTTTCGGTCCGTACCGCTATATGAAGGCATCGAAGCAGGCGATGTTCCGCGCGGAGGGCTTCCTGTTCCCCGACACATACGAAGTGGAGCCGGGAACGACTTCCGAAGCGATTTTGCAAATGATGGTGCGGAATTTCGATGACAAGCTGACGGATGAGATGCGTGCGAAGGCGGAAAAGCTTCATCTGTCGGTCTATGAACTGGTTACGCTGGCGTCTCTTGTCGAGAAAGAAGCGCGATATGAGGAAGACCGTCCGATTATCGAACAGGTCTTTTTCAAGCGGCTTGAAATCAATATGCCGCTGCAATCGGATACGACAATCCAGTACCTTCTCGACGCGCCGAAGGAAGATGTGACCTACGCCGATACGGAAATCGACTCGCCGTACAACACTTATCAGAACTACGGCCTGCCGCCGGGGCCGGTGGCGAATCCGGGGCTAGCGTCGATAGAGGCGGTGCTGGAGCCCGCCGATACCGATTATCTGTACTTCGTGGCGGACCGAGCCGGGCACAATCATTATTCCAAGACATACGACGAGCATATGGAAATCGTCAATAGAGTACGGTGACAATGGAATACGTGGACGATTTGCTGCGCGAGATGGAAATGTTTGCGCGGGAACACGAAACGCCGATTTTGACCGAGGCGGCGCGTCCGTTGTTTTTGCGGACAGTGCGTGAGGCCGCGCCGCGCAGGATTCTGGAGTTGGGGACGGCAATCGGATATTCGGCGCTTTTGGCGCTTCGGGAATTGCCGGATGCTGAAATCGTGACGATCGAGCGCGACGCCGTCATTGCCGAGGCGGCGCGCTCGTTTTTTTCCCGCGCCGGAGTTGCGGGGCGAACGGCGCTTCTTGTCGGCGAGGCGGAAAAGCTCTTGCCGACGCTTTCGGGGACATTTGATTTCGTGTTCATTGACGCGGCGAAGTCGCGCTATCCCGATTTTTGGCTCGGCGTCCAGCCGCTGCTCGCACCCAGGGCCGTTGTCGCGGCGGACAATGTGCTGTTTCGCGGACTGGTCGAGGGCGAGAGGAGCGAGGAATGGCCGAAGCATTCGTATCGGACAATGGTGCTTCAGCTTCGTGCGTATTTGCGGCTCGTCCGTTCCGCGGAAGGATTCCGGACCGAGGTTTTCCCCGAGGGCGACGGCATGGCCGTTTCGTGGAGGGACGAATGAAACAAAAAAAGCCGGAGCTTTTGGCTCCCGCCGGGAATATGGAAAAACTGAAAATAGCGTTTCTTTACGGCGCGGACGCGGTCTATCTCGGTGGCGAGGCTTACGGGCTTCGGGCGCAGGGAGGCAATTTCTCACGGGAGGAGCTGGCGGAGGCGGCGAGATTCGCCCGCGAGCGCGGAAAAAAGATTTATGTGACGGTCAATGTCTATCCGCACAATGCGGAACTTGCGGCGTTGCCCGATTATCTTCGCTATTTGCAGGCAATCGGCGCGGACGCGATCCTTGTATCCGATCTCGGCGTGTTTTCCGTCGCGAGGGAAACCGTGCCGGAACTGCCCGTGCATATCAGCACGCAGGCGAATACTGTGAACTACGCGGCGGTAAACGCTTGGGCGCGGCTCGGTGCGGAGCGCGTGGTGCTGGCGCGGGAAGTGCCTCTGGAAGATATAAAAGAAATCCGGCAGCGTTGCGACGTCGAGCTGGAAATGTTCGTTCACGGCGCGATGTGCATTTCTTATTCCGGACGATGCCTGATGAGCAATTACTTCACGGGGCGCGACGCGAACCGAGGCAACTGCGCACAGGCGTGCCGCTGGAGGTACGCGCTGATGGAAGAGACAAGGCCGGGGCAGTATTTTCCCGTCGAGGAGGACGGGCGGGGGACATATATTTTCAACTCGAAGGATCTCTGCCTGATGCCATATCTTGCGGAAGTTATCGAAAGCGGCGTGGACAGCCTGAAAATCGAGGGGCGCATGAAAAGCGTCCATTACGTTGCCAGCGTCACGAAGGCGTACCGCATGGCCATTGACGCTTATTGTGATTCGCCGGAAACATTTTCGGTCAATCCGGCATGGACGGAAGAGTTGGACAAGGTTTCGCACCGAACTTATACTGACGGATTTTTCCACGGAGAATTGCCGACGGACGCGCAGATTTACGGCAGCTCGTCGTATACGCAGACGTCGGAGTTCATCGGGCTTGTACTTGATTTCGACGAAACGACGGGCTTTGCGCTGGTCGAACAGCGCAATCACATGACGGTTGGCGAGGAGATCGAGATTTTCCAGCCGAAAGGCGAGGGGTGGCGGCAAAGGCTTGCGGAAATGAAGGACGAGGAAGGCATGCGCATCGAAGCGGCGCCGCACCCCCAGCAGCACGTCTATATCCGCATGGAGCGTCCGATAGAAAAATACGCAATCTTGCGAAGAGACATATAAGAATGGAGGAATGACAATGAAAACGGTTCGACACGCGGGAAGGTGCATGGGAAAAGTGCAGGGCGTCGGCTTTCGTGTATTCGTGCAGAGCGTTGCGCAGGAGCTGGGCTTCACGGGATGGGTGAAGAACATGCCCGACGGCTCGGTGGTGCTGGAAGCGCAGGGGGACGATTCGCGCTTCGGGGAACTGAAATCACGTCTTCAGGAAGGCAACGGTTTTTGCAAGGTCGAGCACATGACCTTCGAGTTCTGCAAGAACGTAGAGGGTGAAACGGGATTCGAGATTCGGCGGTAAAACGCGCAGGCAGAGAAATACCCCAAAAGCTTTTGGTAGGGCTTTTGGGGTATTTCTTATTTCTTGGCGTTTGGAGAATCGAATCGCACGGAGCTTCGGCCGTGTTCTTTCGCGTCATAGAGGGCTTCGTCGGCACGTTTCAGCAATGCCAGGACGTCGGTGTTATTGCTGCAGAACGTTACGCCGACGCTGATTGTGAGGGGAGGAAGCCCGTCGTGGGCGGCCCGGAGCCATTGGTTGATGGAATCTATCGTTTTTTTCATCTGATCCTGAATCGCGGGCGTCGTGTTCTCCATAAGGATCACAAATTCATCGCCGCCGAGCCGGCAGATATGACCGCTGTCCCCGAAGTAGTCGAGCAACACCCGGGAAACTTTGACCAGCACTTTGTCGCCCGTATCGTGGCCGTAAATATCGTTGATTGACTTGAACTTGTCGAGGTCCACCAAAATGACGGCGGAGTTGTTAAGGTCGAGATCGTCCAGCAGCATTTCAAATCCCCGCCGATTGTATAGCTTCGTCAGCTTATCGTGGGTCGCTTCATAGGTGAGCTGCTCCCGGTGGAGACGGTTTGTTTCGCGCATCGCGTTATATGTTTCCGCCAGGAATCGGAGTTCTTCGGCTCCCGTTACGGGGAGTTTTTCATCTTCGCTGATCAGGTTCACATAGTCCCGCAGCGGGAAAATCACGAGCCGTGAGGTCAGGTACACGATGCCCAGCAGGATCGCAATCAACAGCACTGTCAAAAGATGCTCGATGAGCATCGTTTTCTTGAGATTGCTGGAAACCTTCGACTGTTCTTCCCAAATCTCTTTTTCGAGCTGCATCAGGCAGTTCATGGTATGGTTGGCGATAAAATCCTTTTGCCGTTTGTATTCGTCGTTGAAAAGCATCTTTTTAGCAATCTCTCCTTTTTGCTGGGGAGAAAGCGCCGCTTCGTAATCGGACAGGCGGACAGACTGGATTTCTTTAGGGTACTCCGTGAGATCGTAGCCGTTTGCGTCCACGGCCAACCGCGCGGCATGATATTCCATGACCATCAGGACGAGGGAGCCGTTCATGGCGGCCTGTAATTCTGTAAAGGCCGGAGATTCCCCGTGGTGAATCTTGAGGAATTCCAGCGCCTCGTCGCGGCGTTTCGTGATATTGGATTCCTCGAAATAACTGTCGAGATTCTTTTTGTCGCCGGTGATGACAAAGAGCCGGATCTGCTCGGTGAGATAATCGGAAGCGTGTTGCAGGTTGTAAGCCGTCGTCTCGTAATTCTTGATTTCCTGCGTGACGGTGTGGACCTCGTCGTACATCGTTGCAGTTCTGGTCATGGCGAAAAACAGGATCAATGAGATGAGGATGGCGGCGACCACCATGTAGGTATTCAGCTTTTTCAGCGAAAGGTTGTCTTGTTTGTAGTTCTTGATTTTTAGGCTCATACTTTGGTTATCTCTTTTCTATGATAAGTTCATCGTTCTGCTCCCGCGCATCAAAGCGGTTGCGTAGTCAACTACGTTATTATATAATAGCGGACAGGTTTTGTAAACGTTGCACAGAGCGCAAATTCGCGTCGGCGATGCTATCGTGGTTTCAGTGAGGGGGATGCGGCATGGAGAAAATACTGGTCCTGCACGGACCGAACCTGAATCTCTTGGGGACGCGGGAGCCGGAGATTTACGGGAGGACGACATTGGACGACGTCAATCAAATGATTGCGGCCCGGGCAAAGGAAGCCGGAATCGGGGCGGACTTTTTGCAGTCGAATCATGAAGGAGTCTTGGTGGACGCGCTGCAGGGCGCTCCGGAAAAAGGATATTCGTTCGTGATTCTGAATGCGGCGGCGTTCACCCACTACAGCGTGGCAATCCGCGACGCGATAGCGGCGATTTCCGTTCCCGTCATTGAGGTGCATCTTTCCAATATACACCGGAGGGAAGAGTTCCGACATCATTCGGTGATTTCGCCGGTGGTGATGGGGCAGATTGCGGGTTTCGGCGCGGACAGCTATATGGCGGCTCTGGAGGTCGTGATTCGCCGCCTTTCGGGGGCGAAGGCATGATTCAGGAGCGTCTTTCGCGGCTCCGCGATTTTCTGCGCGAGAAAGAGGCGGACGCCGTGGTCGTGAACAAGGAAGTCAATCTCCATTATTTCAGCGGTTTTCGCGGCGACGATTCGCTTTTGCTGATTTCGCCAAACGACACGCTGCTCGTCACGGATTCGCGTTACACAGAGCAGGCGGCGGCGCAGGCGTCGCTTTTTGAGATTGTCGAGCAAAAGGAAGGGCTGTTCGCGAAGGCGGCGGAGTGTGTGAAGGCGCGGGGTTGGAAAAAGCTCGCGTTCGAGGGCAACGCGATGACCTACGACCAGTTCGTGAAGCTGCGCGATTTGCTCGGCGCGGATTCTGCGCCCGAAATCTCCGTCAACCTCGGCGAGCTCCGTACGGTCAAGGAGACGGAGGAAATCGCCGCGATGAAAAAAGCCGCCGAAATCGGCGACGCGGCGTTTCTCGATATCGTCAAATTTATACGTCCGGGGATTTCGGAGCTGGAAGTGGCGGCGCGGCTCGAAACGGTGATGCGCGGACTCGGCTCCGAGCGTCCCGCGTTTTCGACAATCGTCGCGTCGGGGGAGCGCGGGAGCCTTCCCCATGGAATTGCGACAGAAAAGTTGATTGTTTCGGGAGAATTTGTTACAATGGATTACGGTGCGGTGTACGAAGGTTATCATTCGGACATGACGCGCACCGTTTGCGTGGGACGGGCGAGCGACGCCCAGCGCGCGTTGTACCGAATGGTGCTGGACGCGCAGGAGTTCGGCGTCTCGCTGGTGAAGCCCGGCGCGTCGGGGAAAGACGTCGACGCGGCGGTGCGGCAGCGGATTGCGGACGCGGGCTACGGCGAGAATTTCGGCCACGGGCTCGGGCACAGTCTCGGCCTGGAGATTCATGAGGAGCCGAGGCTTTCCAAGAAGAGCGACTGCGAAAGCCTGTTGCCCGGCATGATTGTCACGGTGGAGCCGGGCGTGTACTTGCCGGGAGAAGGCGGCCTTCGCATCGAGGATACCGTACTGGTCACGGAAACGGGCGGCGAAGTATTGACCGCAAGCAGCAAAAAGCTGATTGAGATTTAATAAAATATTATACAAAGGGAGAGAAACAAATGATTTCAAGCACAGACTTCAGGACGGGACTTACGATTGAGATTGACGGAGGCGCATGGCAGGTCGTCGAGTTCCAGCACGTCAAGCCGGGCAAGGGCGCGGCTTTCGTCCGCACGAAAATCAAGAATGTGGAGACGGGCGCGGTTATCGAGCGCACTTTCAACCCTAACGAAAAAATGCCGCCCGCGCATTTGGAGAGCCGCAAGATGCAGTATCTCTATGAGTCCGATGGGCAGTACACGTTCATGGATACCGAGTCCTTCGAGCAGACCGAGCTGACGAAGGAGCAGCTCGGCGATGCGCTGAACTATTTGAAGGAGGAAATGGAAGTCGTCGTCCAGAGCTTCAAGGGCAAGGTCATCGGCATTTCGCTGCCGAACGCCGTCGTGCTGGAGGTCGTCGAGTGCGAGCCGAGCGTCAAGGGCAACACGGCGACGGGCGCGACGAAGATGGCGAAGGTCGAGACGGGCTACGAGGTTCGCGTGCCTCTGTTCGTCAACGAGGGCGACAAGCTCCGCGTCGACACGCGCACCGGCGCATACATCGAGCGCGCGTAAGCAAACATAAAAAAGAAAAACGAAAAAGCCTATAGTGGTTGCCAATGCAACCACTATAGGCTTTTTCTTATGATATAATATTTTGTATACAAAATTATGGTTCTCTTGGAGGAATATGTCGTGTTGGACGAGCAGGAAATTGATTTTCAGGGATTGCCGATTTTTTCCGGCATCGAAGAGGAAGAAGCTTCACTGTTTGTACGGCAGGTCGGTGGATATGTGCAAACTTTTTCAAAAGGGGCGCGTATTCCTTATACGCATGGGGATCTTCCCAGAATCGGAATTGTGCTGCATGGATTGGTGCAGGTGCTTTTGACCGATCCGACCGGGAACGAGGTGCTGGCTTACGAACTGGAGGAAGGCGCTTTGTTCGGCAATGTCTGGGCGGTGGTCGGGACGGACGTCTGCAGCAGCATGATGCTCGAAATGCGGACAAGGGTTTCGATTCTGTGGCTGCCGTATCGGGAGATGGAAAAGGCGTATGCCGAGACGGGCGGCGTCCAGGGGGCTGTGGCGCGGAACCTTTTTACGATCCAATCCCGCATGATGTTTGCCATGGTCCAAAAAATCGAGGTGCTTTCCCAGCATACGGTACGGGGGCGTCTGCGGCTCCACCTGATCCATCAGGCGAAAGCGCAGGGCACACATCGGGTGCAGGTACCCGGACGCGTGCAGCTCGCGAAGGTATTGGAATGCAACCGCAGCGCGCTGACGCGGGAAATCGGCCGCATGGAAGACGAGGGGCTGATTGTCTGCGGCGACGGTTGGATGGAATTGAAGGGATAAAAGAAAAACTCGCGGGACGAAGATGTGTCTCGCGAGTTTTTTGTTCGTTCAGGAATGTTTTTTGCCTTCTGCCTCATCGCCGTAAAGCGCGTTCAGGATGTTGACGAGTTTTCTGCGGTCTTTCTGCGTCGGCGTTTTTGAAAAAATTTTGTAAGAGCCGTCCAACAGGAAGGCCGAAAGGTCGATGTCAGGCTCTTTTCTCGTATAGGGACGGTCATGTTTTAGCAGGAAGTCGAGGGACACATGAAAGTAGTCCGCAATTTTTTTCAGCGTTTCATGGTCCGGTTCGCGGATGCCGCGCTCGTAGCGGTTGTATGTGGATTGACCGATATGGAGCGCATGGGCGATGTCTGTTTGGGTTAGCGATTCCTTTTCGCGGAGATAGCGCAGACGATTGCTTTGCATGAATAATCCCCCTTGCAGGCAATATACAAGAATTACACTTTATTTTACCAAAAAAGTGAGACAAAGGACAACCTTTTATTCGGAAAAAGAATAATTCGGACGGCTTCAGGTGTGATGTGTAAGGAAATTGCCAATCCGCGCCAGCGCCTCGTCGATTTTTTCGAGGGAGGTGGCGTAGGAGCAGCGGACGTAGCCTTTGCCGCATTCGCCGAAGGCGCTGCCCGGTACAAGAGCGACATGCTCGCAGGTCAGGAGTTTTTCGGCGAAATCCTCCGAAGAAAGTCCGGTGGAGCTGACGTCGGGGAAAATGTAGAACGCGCCTTTCGGCTCAAAGCATTTGAGTCCGAGCTTTGTCAGCCCTTGATAAATGAAGCCGCGCCGCATATCGTATTCGGCGACCATTTTGTCCCGATATTTCGCGCCGCGCCTGAGGGCCTCGATGGCGGCGAGCTGCGCGGTGATCGGAGCACAGAGCATCGTGTACTGATGGATTTTCGTCATGGCGGCGATGAGCTCGGGGGCGCCGAGGGCGTAACCGATACGCCAGCCGGTCATGGCATAGGCCTTGGAAAAGCCGTCGAGGAGCAGCGTACGTTCTTTCATGCCGGGCAGCGACGCAAAGGAAACGTGCGGCTCGCCGCCGTATGTCAGGTCGCCGTAAATCTCGTCGGAAATCACCAAGAGGTCGTGAGATTCGGCAAAACGGGCCAGTTCCAACAGATGCTCGCGGCGCATGACCGCGCCGGTGGGGTTGTTCGGATAGCCGATCAGGAGCACGCGGGTGCGCGGCGTGACGTGCGCTTCAAGGTCTTCCGCCGTGACGCGGAATTCGTTTTCAATGCGCGCGGGGACGGGAACGGCAACGCCGCCCGCCAGCGTCGTGCAAGCCTTGTACGAGACATAGCACGGTTCGGGAATCAGTACTTCGTCGCCGGGGGAAAGCAAGGCGCGAAGCGCGATGTCGAGCGCCTCGCTGACGCCGACGGTGACGAGCACGTCGGTTTTCGGGTTGTAGTCGAGGTCGTGCTGTTCTTTTTTGTGGCGGGCGATTTCTTCCAAAAGTTCCGGCAGGCCACGGTTGCCGGTGTAAGCGGTGCGTCCCTGTTCCAGCCCGTAGATGCAGCTTTCGCGGATGGTCCACGGCGTCACGAAGTCCGGTTCGCCGACGCCGAGGGAAATCACGTCCTCCATTTCGGCGGCGATGTCGAAAAATTTTCGGATGCCCGACGGAGGTACGGCCTCGACCTGCGGCGCAATCCGCGTTTTCCAATCGATGCTCATGGCGACACCACCAGACGATAATCGCGTTCTTTCGGCCCGGTCAACAGGCCGTCTTTTTTATACGGCTTCAGCATGAAATGGCTGCGCGTCGAGGTGACGCCGTCGATGGTGGCGAGACGCTGGGCGATGAAATCGGCGATTGCCTGAAGCGATTCCTCTTCGACGATGACGAGAAGGTCGAAGTTGCCGCTCATAAGGAAAACGGAGCGGACCTCGTCAAAACGGGAAATACGGTCGGCGATTGCGTCGAAGCCCACGTCGCGCTGGGGCGTCAGGTTGACCTCGATGAAGGCGGTGACTTTGTTCGTTCCCGCTTTGTTCCAGTCGATCAAGGTGTTGTAGCCGAGAATGATGCGCTCTTTTTCCAGCGCCTTGATTTCTTTTTCGACTTCGTATTCGCTCCGTTTGAGGACGCCGGCCAGCTCCGGCAGCGGGCGGCGCGCGTCGTGCTCGAGGAGCGAGAGCAGTTCGTTCATGGGAAAAACCTCCGGTTCTTGTGGTGGATTGAAAAATATACCGCTTTTGATTGCATATCCGGCATATTTTTATTACAATAGATATTATCATAGGCAGTCGAGCCTTGCAAGCGCATGACGCGTATTTGCGGGACGGTTGATGACGCGGGAGGCGTTGACGATGATTATTGGAAGCATTCATGACGAGGATATGGAGGGAATCGCTTTTTCGCCGGCGATGGAGCGGGCGCTTTCGTATTTGCGGGAAACGGATTTCTCGAAGCTGAAAGACGGGCGTTATGAGATAGACGGCGACCGTATCTATGCGACGGTGTCGCGCTATCAATCAAAGCCGGAGGAGGAATGCCGCCCGGAATCCCATCGCAAATACGCGGATGTGCAGTTTATGGCGGAAGGGCAGGAATTCATCGGCTGGTGCGCGTTTACGCCGGCGCTGAAGGAATCGACGCCCTACGACGAGGAAAAGGACATAGTCTTTTATGAGAGACTGGAGCCGGAAAGCGATTTCGTGCTTTCCGAGGGATGCTTTGCCGTATTGACGCCGAAGGACATTCACTGCCCCTGTGTCGCCATTGACGAGAAGCCGTCGCCGGTCTTGAAGGTGGTCGTAAAGATCGCGGTGGATCTTTTGGAGGAGGAAATGCGATGACGGTCCGCAGGCTTTTTGTCGAGAAGCGGCAGGGCTTTTTTGACGTTCCGGCGCGACAGCTGGCGGAGGATCTGATCGAGAGCTTCCGGCTGGTGGGACTGCGCACGGTGCGTCTGATCCGACGCTACGACATCGAAGGACTCAGCGATGAGGAATACCAAGCGGTGCGCGACGTCGTGTTCGCGGAGCCGCCTGTCGACGTGGTTTACGAAGAGAAACTGCCGAATTTCCCGAATACGAGGAAATTCGCTATTGAATATCTGCCGGGGCAATACGATCAGCGCGCGGATTCGGCGGCGCAGTGCGTGCAGCTTGTCACTCAAAAGGAACGTCCGACGATCCGTACGTCGACTCTGGTGCTTCTGGTCGGCAAGATTTCGGACGCGGCGTTCAACGGAATCAAATCTTATTTGATCAACGAAGTCGAATGCCGTGAGGCGTCGCTGAAAAAGCCTAAAACTCTGGCGATGGCGATGGAGGAACCGCAGGACGTGGATGTCCTCGACGATTTCAATCTCCGCTCGGAGAGCCAGCTCGCGGGCCTAATGGTCAAATACGGGCTCGCCATGAATCTGGATGAC
Source organism: Schwartzia sp. (in: firmicutes) (assembly GCA_017939945.1). Taxonomy (GTDB): domain Bacteria; phylum Bacillota; class Negativicutes; order Selenomonadales; family Selenomonadaceae; genus RUG12372. Next base: position 5,690 of record JAGAZS010000171.1, on the reverse strand, counting down.
CTCGTTTTTTGTCAGAAGTACTTTCGGGATATTGCGAAACGTTCGCCGACCATTACCGAGCTGCGCGTGATTGACACGTATTGGTCCGACCATTGCCGCCATACGACGTTTACCACAGCGATCGACCATGTGAGCTTTGCGGACGGCAAGTATCGTCCGGCTATCGAGACGGCTTACGAGAAATATCTTTTTGACCGCCAAACGGTTTACGGCGCGGACGTGGAACGCGACGTCACGCTGATGGATATCGCAGTCATGGGTATGAAAGCGCTTCGCGCGGAAGGAAAGCTCGACGCGCTCGACGCGTCGGAGGAGGTCAACGCCTGCTCGGTTGTCGTGGACGCAGACCATGACGGCAAGACGGAAAAATGGCTCGTAATGTTCAAGAACGAGACGCATAACCATCCGACGGAGATTGAGCCTTTCGGCGGCGCGGCCACTTGTCTCGGCGGCGCAATCCGCGATCCGCTGTCCGGACGTTCTTATGTCTATCAGGCCATGCGCCTGACAGGAGCCGCCGATCCCCGCACGCCCGTCAGGGATACCCGTGCTGGCAAGCTGCCCCAGAAAAAGATTACGCGGGACGCGGCCGCGGGCTACAGCTCCTATGGCAACCAGATCGGTCTCGCTACGGGACAGGTGGCGGAGGTCTATCATCCCGGCTATATGGCGAAACGAATGGAAATCGGCGCCGTGATTGCCGCCGCGCCGCAGGAAAACGTTGTGCGGAAAAGCCCGGAGCCGGGGGACATGGTGGTACTCGTCGGCGGGCGTACGGGGCGCGACGGTTGCGGCGGCGCTACCGGCTCGTCGAAAGAGCATACGATTGATTCGTTGGCGGAATGCGGCGCGGAGGTGCAGAAAGGCAATCCGCCCACCGAACGGAAAATCCAGCGCTTGTTCCGCCGTCCCGAGATTGCGCGGATGATCAAGCGGTGCAACGATTTCGGAGCGGGCGGCGTCGCGGTTGCCATTGGCGAGCTGACCGACGGTTTGGCCGTCGATCTCGACGCCGTTCCGAAAAAATATGAAGGACTCGACGGAACAGAGCTTGCGATTTCGGAATCTCAGGAGCGCATGGCTGTCGTGCTGGCGTTTGACGATGTCGCCGCGTTCATCAAGGCGGCGGACGAGGAAAATCTCGAAGCGACGGAAGTCGCGACCGTCACCGAGGAGCCGCGTCTCGTCATGCGCTGGCGCGGAAAAGTCATCGTCGATTTGGATCGGAAATTCCTCGCCACCAACGGCGTGCGTCAGCATGTGGAGGCGGAGATTGTCCAGCCCGACGCGGAAAGACCATATCTTCATACGTTGCCTGACGAAATCAGTGCATGCGGCTCGAATCTCTATGCTGCTTGGATGAAAAATCTTTCGCGGCTGAATGTCTGCGCTCAAAAGGGACTTGCGGAGCGTTTCGATTCCACTGTCGGCGTAGGCACAATCTTGATGCCCTTCGGCGGCAAGAAACAGATGACGCCGCAGGAAGGAATGGCGGCGAAGCTGTCGATGGTCACTGGCGAGACGACCACGGCGACGGCCATGGCCTACGGTATCGACCCTTACTTCATGGAATGGAGCCCGTTCCACGGCGCGATGTACGCCATTGTCGAAGCCGTGACGAAAATCGTCGCGATGGGCGGCGACGTCAACAAGCTTTGGCTGACCTTGCAGGAATATTTCGAGAGCCTCGGCAAGGAACCGGAGAAATGGGGCAAGCCTTTCGCGGCATTGCTCGGCGCGTTATGGGCGCAGCGTTCCCTCGGAATCGCCGCCATCGGCGGCAAGGATTCCATGTCCGGGACATTCATGGATATTCATGTGCCGCCGACGCTGGCGGCTTTCGCCGTTGGCGTTCTGCCTGCGGAAAATGTCGTCTCGGCAGAGTTCAAGGCTATCGACAGCACCGTCTATGCCGTGCCGTGTCCGAGGGACGAGTACGACTTGCCCGATTTCGGGCAGCTCCGTTACAATCTGGAAAAAATCTTCGCGCTGACGGCGGCCGGCAAAGTGCTTTCCGCAGCCACTGTGCGCGTGGGCGGCGTTGCCGCTGCAATCCTGCGGATGTGCCTCGGCAACAATATCGGTTTTTGTTTTGACGCGGCGCCCGACGCCGAGGAATTATTCCTGCCGAATTACGGCACGGTTTTGTTGGAAATTCCCGACAATACCGATGTGGATGTGGCGGAGGCGCTTGCTCATACCGGCGCCTATGCCCTCGGTTATACGATGGAGCAGCCGAATATCGTTTGCGGCGGCGTTATCATCAACCTCGCCGAAGCGGAAAACGTTTGGAAGGAACCTCTGGAGAAGATTTTCCCGACAAAAGTCGGCGGCACTCCCGTTCCGGTTCCGCAGACCCCGGATTATACGCGAGGTAGCCAGCTCGAAGCGAGCGCGCACTATGCGAAGCCGCGGGTATTCATCCCGGTATTCCCCGGTACGAACTGCGAATACGACTCCGCCCGCGCTTTCGAGCGGGTTGGGGCAAAAGCGGAAACACTTGTCATTCGCAATTTGACGCCGCAGGCCATCGGCGAGACGGTGGAGGCCTTGGTGAAGGGCATCCGCGCCGCGCAGATCATCATGCTGCCCGGCGGCTTTTCCGGCGGCGACGAGCCGGACGGTTCCGGCAAATTTATTGCCGCGATGTTCAGGAATCCTCGGATTCGGGACGCAATCATGACGCACCTGACGGAAAAGGACGGCCTGATGCTCGGCATCTGCAACGGCTTCCAGGCGCTGATCAAGCTCGGTCTTGTGCCGTATGGCGATATACGTCCGCTGACGCAGAGCGCGCCGACTTTGACCTTCAATACCATCGGACGGCATGTTTCCTGTATGGTACGCACGAAGGTGGTCTCGAATCTTTCACCGTGGCTTTCCGGCGTCCCTGTCGGCTCAATCCAGACGGTTCCCGTTTCCCACGGAGAGGGCCGTTTCTATGCCGACAAGGAGATTCTCTCACGTTTGCGCCTGCGCGGGCAGATTGCCACGCAGTACGTGGATGATTGGGGCAATCCGAGCATGGATATCGCTTTCAATCCGAACGGCTCGGTTTGGGCGATTGAAGGAATCACCAGCCCGGACGGTCGCGTATTCGGCAAGATGGGGCATTCCGAGCGCATTGGGGAGAACATCGGCGTTAACGTGCCGGGAGAAAAAGACCAACTAATTTTCGCCTCTGGAGTAAAATATTACGCATGAATCGTTCATTGGAAATAGAAAAGTTGCGATTGGACAAATGTGCCAATCGCAACTTTTTTATATATATTATGAAGCTTTCATGTCCATACAAAAAATTATGCACTACAGAATTCTAACGTTCCAACTTTCTAACCGCAAATATTTTACGCTTTTTTCTTTTGCGCGGAAAATGTCTGTACGCCTTCCACGACAAGGATGACGGCGAGGACGGCCATCGCGGCGGCGAAAACGAGCTGGAACCAGTCGCCCCAAACCGCACTGCCTGCGCCGATCAGGGAAATCTTTTTCAAGATTGTGAAGGCGAGACTGACGAGTGTTGCGCAGAGCATGAAAATCATCGGAAAGAAAAACATACTGTTGTTTTTCTGCACATGACCGAGCCAGGCGCAGACCGCCATCAGTGCGATGCCGGCGAGGAGCTGGTTTGCCGCGCCGAAAAGTCCCCAAATCGCGCTTAACTTCAATCCGCCAAGCACGCAGCCGATGGTTACCATCAAAAGGGTGCCGAACAGCGGATGCGCGAGAAGCTTGCGGATACCGGACGCGTCATGCCAGCTCGTTTCCCCGGTTTCCAAGAACAGCTCGGAGAACATGAAACGGCTGAGCCGTGTGCCGGTGTCAAGGCTGGTCAGCGCGAAAACGGAGACGGCGAGTACCAGAAGCGCATAAATTGTATTGTAGACCGGCGAGCCTTCGCCGCCGAACATCAGCGCAATGCCCGCGCCGAATGCCGCGGACGGCGAGCCGAAGCCGCCGCTGGTGAATTTGTCGAAGACCATGCCGACGGCAATCAGCGAAACGATACCGAGGGCAGACTCGATCAGCATGGAACCGTAGCCAATGGGCTTCGCGTCTTTTTCGTTGGACAGCTGTTTCGACGAAGTTCCGGTGGAGATCAGTGAATGGAAGCCGGAGCAGGCGCCGCAGGCTACGGTGATGAACAGCGCCGGGAACATCGGACCGATTTTCGTGTTCCAGCCCGTGAACATCGGAATCGTGAAAGTCGCCGAGCCGGTGATTGCGGAAACGACAATGCCGACGACGGCGATACCCATCATTGCGTAGAGAAGAAAGCTCGAAAGATAGTCGCGGGGCTGGAGCAGAATCCAGACCGGAACGAGTGAGGCAATCGTGATATACGCTCCGATGAAAATGATCCAGGCCGTACGGCTCATCATCAAGCCGTAATGCAGGCCGAAAACGGTAATGGCGACGATGCCGAGGATACCCGCGATAGAGGCGGGGGCGGTTCCGATGCCCAGTTTGTTCGTCGCGTAGCCGTATACGATGGCGAGAACGATGAACAGCAGCGAGATCATCGCCGTCGCCTGGTTGCCGTTCGGATTTGCGGTAATGCCGAAGGCATCGCCTTCGGTGAAGAACGTGCCTGCTACGACGTTGACAAACGAAGCGATGACGAGAATCAGCACGAGGAGAGCGAACGCGATGAAGAGCCGTTTCGCCGTCTTGCCCATGGTGTCGTTGATGATTTCGCCGAGGGATTTCCCGTCATGGCGAATCGACGCGAATAGCGAGCCGAAGTCCTGAAGTCCGCCGAAAAAGATTCCGCCGATTACGCACCAGAGGAAGACCGGGAGCCATCCGAACACGGAAGCCAGAATCGGTCCGTTGATGGGACCCGCGCCCGCGATGGACGAAAAGTGATGACCCATCAGCACGATGGGCTTTGCAGCCACATAGTCGACGCCGTCTTCTTTCGTGAAGGCGGGCGTTTCCTTTTCGGGGTCTACGCCCCACTGTTTTTCCAGCCACGCGCCGTACAGCTTGTAACCGAGGCCGAGCAGCGCCAGAGCCGAAAGAATGATGAATAATGCCGTCATGTTGACATCTCCCATTGTGTTTTCTTACAGTTTTTCTGCCTGCAGTGGATTAATGTTTTTTATTATAGGCTGTATACAAACTAAATGCAAGGGAAAAGGCGTTGCCGTTGTATCGTTTTTGTCGTTGTTCGCTTGTCCCGAAACGGGAAACATGATATATTATGGAAAGATTATGCGAGGTTATGCGTGCGTGGCAGGAGGCGGAGCGTCCTTGAAACAATTGCAATTTTTCATTACGGCGGTATGGGGCTTTCTGACGCCGTCTTTTGCGTTGGACGGCGCTAAGCAATTTTTGGTAGCGGCAAAGGGCGGCGCAGAGACGCAGGGAAATTCGACGCCGACGGAGTATGTGCTTTGGTTTTTGTTGGCCGTCGGGGGATGCGTGCTGGCGTTTTTGCTGTTTGACGCGTTGTATTCAAGATTTGTGCTGCCGAAGGACGGCAGACGGTTTCTTCATTTTCTGTTGAATTTTGTGCTCTATGCGGGTCTCGGGCCCGCCGGTTGGTTTGCCGTGGTGTTTCTCGTCTCGGTGATGGGACTGTGACGACGAAAGAATTGCGCATTTATGGCGTCGTGCAGGGAGTGGGATTCCGTCCTTTCGTGCATCGGCTGGCGGAGACGCACGGGCTGGTTGGCTATGTCGCG
>JAGAZS010000170.1 GCA_017939945.1 Schwartzia sp. (in: firmicutes) | reverse complement strand
ATAATACAGAAAAGCCCTTACCTGACGCGGCTCGATGAATTCAGCAGTGAAAAGGGCTTCCAACTGATGCTGATTGCGCGGACGCTGCCGTATTTCCCGTCGGGCATATTGACGGCGCTTGGTGCGGTCAGCCGCATCAGTGCAAAAGATTATATGCTTTCCAATTTAATAGGAAAGTTTCCGTCAACGGCGCTGGAGGTCATCATCGGCCATGACGCGGTCTTGTTTCATGAGCACATGGGACGCCTGGCGATGGTAACGACGCTGGCGGCGGCTGTTTATGTCGCGTTGTGGTATATACAGAAACGGTGGGGCAAGAAAGACGATACTTAACGATAGGGGACAAATAACTTAATGGAAAAGAAAAAGAACTCGTTTTCTGGGACGGCAGGATTTATACTCGCGGCCGCAGGCAGTGCAATCGGGTTGGGAAATATCTGGAGATTCCCGTACTTCGCGGCGAAAAACGGCGGCGGTATTTTTTTGGCGGTGTATCTGTTTTTACTTTTGACCTTCGGTATCACGCTTTTGATTACGGAAATATCCATCGGTCGCAAAACGAAGCACAGCCCGCTTCGGGCCTACGGTTCGATTCATCCGCGTTGGCGATGGATCGGCATATTTTCCACATTGGTACCGTTCATTATCCTTCCTTATTATTGTGTGATCGGCGGCTGGGTGCTCAAATATTTCACGGTCTTTCTGTGTGGCGATCTTACGCAAGCCGTGGACGCCGGATATTTCGGGGCCTATATCACGGGCATGGTGCAGCCGCCGGTTTATATGGCGGTCTACATTTTCCTGACGGCGTTTGTCATCTATCGGGGCGTCAACGAAGGCATAGAAAAAATGTCCTGTAAGCTGATGCCGATTCTTTTGCTGCTGGTCATCGCTATTGCTATATTCTGTCTGTTTATCAGCTACGACGACGGCTCTGTGACCCGTACCGGGCTGGAGGGGCTTTGGATTTACCTCGTCCCGAATATTGACGGGATGACGGTCGGGAAAATCTTTTCGATTATCCTGGACGCCATGGGGCAGCTCTTTTTCTCCATCAGTGTCGCCATGGGCATCATGATCGCTTACGGTTCCTATTTTGACGATCGCGGGAACATCTTCAAGAGTGCGGCGCAGATTGAGTTCTTTGATACCTTCGTGGCTTTTCTCGCCGGCGTCATGATCATCTTGCCGGTCTATGTGTTCTTGGGGAAGGAAGCTATGAGCGCGTCGGGGCCTTCGCTGTTGTTTGTCTCGATGCCGAAGGTGTTCAACGCGATGGGTACCATCGGTCATGTCGTCGGCGCGGCCTTTTTCCTAATGGTCTTCTTTGCGGCGCTGACCAGCTCGATTTCCATTATGGAAGCTGTGATTTCGTCTCTGATGGAGGCGTTCTCGTGGTCGCGGGAAAAAGCGACAGTTATTGAAGGGGTGGTGGCTTTCGCCATCGGCGTCCTCGTATGCCTTGGCTATAACGTGCTTTATTTTGAGATGCCGCTGCCGAACGGTGCGACGGGCCAGATTCTCGACCTGTTCGACTTCTTCAGCAACAACATTTTCATGCCGGTCGTAGCCATCGCCACTTGCCTTTTGATTGGCTGGGGAGTGAAACCGGACGTCGTGGTCGAGGAAATGACGAAAAACGGGGAGAGATTTAGGTTCAAAGGCTTGTATTCCGTCATGATCAGGTATATCGTTCCCGTCTTGCTGCTGGTGCTGTTTTTGCAATCCGTGGGGATACTTCGTATTTGAGTATACATGTATTTTTTATTGTTTCCTTGCATTTTACAGGTAAGATGTGTTAAAGTTAGGTCGTTATTTTAAGAGCGTTTCCTTAGGCATTATTTGGAGGCGATGTCATGGTTAAGGTTTTGGTGAACGGCGCTTGCGGGCGCATGGGGCAGTCCGTGCTGAAAGCGGTGCTGGCAGACGAGGAGCTCTCTCTTGTCGCGGCGGTGGACATCCACGAAGCGGAAGACGCGGGCACGATGGTCGGGCAGGCTCCCTGCGGAGTTCCGGTGACGACAAATCTCGCGAACGCCATCGACAAGACGCGTCCCGACGTCATGGTGGATTTCACGCGTCCGGATGTGGCGCTGCAAAACGCGATCACGGCGATTGAAAGCGGCGTCTCGCCTGTCATCGGCACTACGGGACTCAACGATGATGCAAAGAAACAGCTTTCTACACTGGCAGAGAAGAAAAAGACGCCGTGCTTCATCGCACCGAATTTTGCCATTGGCGCGGTATTGATGATGATGATGGCGAAACAGGCCGCGAAATATATGCCGAACGTCGAGATCATCGAGCTGCATCATGACAATAAGCTTGACGCTCCGTCCGGCACGGCGCTCCAGACGGCGGAGCTGATCCGCGAGGTGCGCGGCGATATGCAACAGGGGCATCCCGATGAGAAAGAGACCGTTCCCGGCGCGCGCGGCGCGGTGGTCGGCGGTTTGCATATTCATAGCGTTCGACTTCCGGGCTATGTCGCTCATCAGGAAATCATTTTCGGCGGACTGGGGCAGACACTCTCGATTCGCCACGATTCGATGGACCGCGAGTCCTTTATGCCGGGCGTCGTGTTGGCTTGTAAAAAGGTTCTCGGACTTTCCGGTCTTGTGGTCGGTTTGGAAAAGTTGCTGTAAAGAAAGGAACGAAATAACATGAAGAAATACAATACGGCGATTCTCGGCGCGACGGGCGCGGTGGGGCAGGAATTCCTGAAGCTGATCGAGGAACGGGATTTTCCGTTTGACAACCTTAAGCTTCTCGCGTCGAAGCGTTCGGCGGGCACGAAGCTCACGGTCAAGGGCAAAGAATACGTTGTCGAAGAAGCGACGGAGGACTCCTTCAAGGACGTAAAAATCGCGCTGTTTGCCGGCGGCTCCATCAGCAAGACCTTTGCCGAACCTGCGGTCAAGGCGGGGGCTGTAGTTATAGACAATTCCTCAACCTTCCGCATGGATCCGGAAGTGCCGCTGGTCGTTCCCGAGGTCAATCCGGAAGCCATCGCGCAGCACAAGGGTATCATCGCGAATCCGAACTGCTCGACGATCATCATGGTCATGGCGCTGAAGCCGCTTCATGACGTGAAGAAGATCAAGCGCGTCGTCGTTTCCACCTATCAGGCGGTTTCCGGCGGCGGCAAGGAAGCGATGGCAGAACTAGAGCAGCAGGTGGACGACATTGTGAACGGACGTCCGGTCAAGGCGGAGATTCTGCCCGGCGCGAACCTCGCCAAGCATTACCAGATTGCGTTCAACCTGATTCCGCAGATTGACGTGTTCAAGGAGAATCTCTATACAAAAGAAGAAATGAAGATGATCGACGAGACGCGGAAAATCATGTCCGCACCGGATATGCGCATTACCGCGACAACGGTGCGCGTGCCGGTCTATCGCAGCCACGCGGAATCGGTCAATGTCGAGTTCGAGGGCGAGGTCACGGAAGAGGCCGCGAAAAAGGCCTTCGCCGCGTTTCCCGGTCTCATCGTCAACGATAATCCCGACGAGATGGAATACCCGATGCCGCTCTTCACGTCCGGCAAGGATGACGTTGAGGT
>JAGAZS010000169.1 GCA_017939945.1 Schwartzia sp. (in: firmicutes) | reverse complement strand
GAAGTTTTTGCATCCGCTGTCCCTCCGATTGCCCGTTCACGCCTGCCGCGGCGCCGCCCAGCGGGTTCATGGCCGAGCGACAGCTTTGCCCCCAGACGGTGGCGGCGGCGAGAGCGGCGAAGGCGAGGCCGCCCAGGAAAACGAATTGCGTGCCCATCGCTTCGATAAAGACGCCGCTGAACGCGGTACCGGCCATGCAGCCGAGATTCGCCGCCGTCAGGAAAAGGCCGTTGGCGAAGTCCGGCGCTTCCGGCGCGGCGCGGAAAATCCAGAATTGGTTGATGTTGGCGTTGACGCCGCCCAGAAGTCCCCAAAGCACGACGAGCAGCGCCGTCATCGTCGGCGCGTGGCCGCCCGAAAGGAAGGGCAGATACACCATCCCAACGGCAAAGGGAAAGAGCTTCACCGTGCCGAGAGGATTCTGCGTCAGGAGCCGCCCCGCGATCATGCTGCCGAAAATATTGCAGACGCCATAGACGAACAGCGTGGCGCTGACCAGCGCCGGGGCCAGCCTCGCGACGCTCCCCAGATACTCCGCCATATAGTTGAATACGCCGAAGACGGAGCCGTTCAGGAAAATGACGGCGACGACGGAGGCCCAGAGCATGGGCTTTTTCAGGACGCGAAGCTGGCTGCCGTAAGTCATACGCTCCGTGGGCGGCATGGAAGGCACGAAAAACCATGTCGCCAGGAAGACCAGGAAAGTCACGACGGCGAAAAACGCCATAGACGCGGAAAGGGAAATGTTTTCCGCAAGAAAATTGCTGACGGGAACGCCCGCCACCATGCCCGCCGAAACTCCGATATTGATTTTCGCCACGGCTTTCGGCGCGTCTTTCTCCCCCGCGATCATGGCCGCCACGGTAAAGGCCATGGAGCAATAGACCGGATGGAAGAATGCGGGCAGCACGCGCACCGCCAGCAGCAAATTGAAATCCCCGGCAAAGACCGAGATCACGTTGCAGACCGTGAAAAGCCCCAGCACCAGCAGCATGACCGATTTCCGGTTGAACCGGGAGAAAAACAGCGGCATGGTCGGCCCGGCAATCGCCACCCCCAGCGCGAACAGGCTGATCAAAAGCCCCGCGTGCACCACCGTCACGCCGTACCTCTCCGCGATATAAGGCAGGATGCCGATAAAGCCCATTTCCGTGTTGAGAATCCCGAACACGCCCGTCATCAGGATAAATATAAGCAGATTTTTGTTGTCCATGCGTACCACCTTTGTCATAAGAAAGGACTGCCCCGTCGGAAAGCAAGCCGGTTCTCCCTCTCCGGTTATTTCAGATTCTCGTCAAAGAACGCAATCAAACGGTCGAAGGGAATCTTGTCCATTTGGTCGTAGAGGTCCACATGGGTCGCGCCGGGCACGACGATTTCTTCCTTCGGCCCCGCAATCTTTTCGTAGACGTTGTCCGAGAAATACTTGGAATGGGCCGCATCTCCGGTGATCAAAAGGACGGGCGTTTCGCCGAGCTCATCGAGGTTGTCCATGAGGCGGAAATCGAAGAAGCCGTAAGGCGTCGTGGAATCCCAGGCCAGCGTGTTCGAGTTGATGGCTCTCGGATGGTAGGCGCGGCCCACATAGTAGCCGTAAAAATCCTGGATGACCGGGTTCGCGTCCGCCGGCAGTTTGTCGGGGAACATGGTGTCAAAGGTCAGGACACTTCCCTTCGCGTCCACTGCCAATTCATGGGCGCCCCGGATGGACTTGCCCGTCTTGGCCTCCTCGTCGCGCATCTTCGCCAGGTGCTTTTTCACGAGCTCGCGCTGCTCCGTCGTGTAATAGGCGCCGTTGTAATGGTCGCTGATGCTCTCGCTCATGTCGTACATGGCCGAGGTCGCCACCGCCTTGATGCGGCTGTCGCTGCCCGCCGCCGTGATGGCCATGCCGGACAGCCCGCAGATGCCGATGGCGCCCACCTGCTCCGGGTTGACGAATTTCAGGTTCGTCACGAAATCCACCGCCGCGTGGTAATCCTCGGTGAAGATTTCCGGCGAGCCCATATTGCGCCGCGTGCCACCGCTCTCGCCGGTCATGGAAGGATCGAAAGCCACGGCCACATATCCGTGCTTTGCCATTTCCTGCGCGTAGAGGCCGGAGGCCTGCTCCTTGACGGCGCCGAAGGGTCCCGTGACGACAACGGCCTTGTATTGTTTCTTGACGTCAAACCCCTGCGGCAGATAGAGATGCCCGGCGACCTCGAAGCCGTAGCGGTTTTGGAAGCGCACATTCTTCGCTTCGATGGACTTGTCCACGCGGAACACGCGGGTATCGTTGTCCAGATCGCGGATGGAGGCCTCTTTCATTTGCGAGGCAGCGACCAGCGACCGGGTCGGCGTCGCGGCATGAACCGCGCCCGCGCTTCCGAAAGCAAACGTCCCGATCATCATGGCGGCCAAAACGAGCATGGATTTTTTCTTCGACATTTTCATAATAAAAATTCCCCTTTCCGTAAGCTCATCAACATTTTTATCTCTTTGATGAGTTCATTATAGGATAAGGGGAATCATATTACAAATACTTAGTTTCTATTGTCTATCATGCTCAAAAAGCATCATGTGCTACCCGCAAACGAGGCCTCGAAGCACGCCATGACCAGGCGCCCCGCACGGGAAAAGACCTGTCCTTTCTTCCATATCAGATAATTGCGGGAACGAAGCTCCGGCATGAGCGGACGGAACACGAGACCGTCCCCGTTATCCTCGTCCGTCGGCAGCAGCCCGGAGAAGCTCAGGATGCTGCCGAAGCCCTGCTCGGCCATGAAGCGCGCATTGTATACCAAATTATACGTGCCCACGACGTTCAGTTCCTCCGCACGGCGCCCCAGCCAATGGTCAAACTCCTTTGCCTCCATTGCCTGCCGCGACACGATCAACGGCTCCCGCGCCAATTCTTCGGCGCGGATTCCCTCCTGCGCCGCCAGCGGATTCGACCGGCGCAGGTACAGTCCCCAGACGTCCTCATGGACAAGCTGCCGGTAGGCGTACTCCACCGGCGGCGCAGCGCAGCACAGCAGCCCGAAATCCAGAAGGCCTTTTTGCAGTTGGTCGGTCACCATTTCCTCGTTGCCGCTGGTCAGATGAAGACGAATGCGGGGATAAGAGGTGTGCAGCGGCGCGACGGCGCGGATAATCTCCCGCATCCCTTCCGTCTCGCCGCAGCCGATATAGACGTCCCCTTCCACCATCTCGTCCGCGTGGGCGAACTGCTCCAGTGTCTTGTTGGCGAGAGCGGTGATTTCCTCGGCCCGCATCTTCAGGAACATCCCGGCTTCCGTCAGCTGCGTTTTCCGCTTGCCGCGCACGAAAAGCGCCGCCCCCAGCTCCTCCTCCAGCTCCGCGAGCTGCCGGGAAAGGGTCGGCTGCGTCAGGTTCAGTTCCTCCGCCGCCCGACTGATATTCTCATGGCGGGCGACGGCAAGAAAATATTTGAGCACGCGAAGCTCCATACCAACCACTCCTTGTCAGAGCTTATTTTACAATCGGCTTCGGGCGTTGGCAATAAAAAAGACGGATGGCGAGGAAAGCGCCGCCCCCCATGCGTCAGATTCTGGATCTGATTTATGGGAGGCGGCGTGCTTTGATCTCACATCCACGAAGTTTTTGCGGCTCGATTCGCTTTTATCGTTCCAGCCCTTTGACGGGAACGCCGCTGGCGCCGAAAAGCTGATTCCGTACCAGCTTCCCCAGTTTTGCGATGTCCTCGTCCTTGCGGTCGCCGTAAATCACCAGCTTGTCCAACGCATCGGTCAGTGCGCGATACTCGTCGTCCGAGAGCGTGACCTCCGCCGCGCCGAGATTCTCACGGATGCGCTCGTCCTTCCTCATGCCGGGGATCGGCACGACAAAAGGCCGCTTCATCACCCACGCCAGCGAAATCTGCGCGGGGGTCGCGCCCTTCTCGGCGGCGAATTTTTCCGACAGTTCCACCACGGGGCGGTTCTTTTTCACATTTTCCTTGCTGTACCGTGTAATGGTGCGGCGAATATCGTCTCCCTTGAACTCGGTATTCGCGCCGATTTTTCCGGAGAGCAGCCCGCCCGCCATGGGCGCGTAAGCCATGAAGCCGATCCCCAACTCTTCGCAGACGGGAAGTTCTTTTTCCTCCCACTGGCGCGCCATCATCGAGTATTCGCTTTCCACCGCCGTAAGAGGCGTCACCTTGTGGGCGCGGCGAATCATGTCCGCGGTGACCTCCGAAAGTCCCCAGCCGAGGATTTTCCCTTCCCGGATCAGCTCGCCAAACCACGCCGCCAGTTCCTCCACCGTTGCGTCATCCTCCGGCGGCAGACGATGGACGAGATACAAATCGAGATGGTCGGTTTGCAGCCGCTTCAGCGAATCCTCCAGCGCGCGGCGAAGGCCCTCTCGCGACGTCTTGCCCTCCGGAAAGTCCTGCCCCGGCAACGGCGACGGCGAATATTTACTGACCAGCGCAATTTCATCGCGTATGGGTGCGAGCGCTTTGCCGACCAGAGCCTCGTTGCGAAACACGGCATAAACCTCCGCCGTATCGTATAGCGTGCATCCCATCTCATGCGCCAGCCGGATCAACCGGATGGATTCTTCCTCCGGCGGAATTTCGCCATATCCCGTGCTGAATCCCATGCAGCCGAGTCCCACCGCCGACACTGTAAGATTTCCGAGCTTTCTCGTTTTCATTTTCTTTCCTCCCGTTTTCACTTTTATCAACACCTGTTGTATGATATTATAAAAAGCGAAAACAGCAGCATCAACCGACAATCGCTCCCTGTTTGTCGGTTTTTGAAGCCGGGGGATAAAATGCGAAAAAATCCGGAAATCACGGCAATGACAAAGCAGGCGTTCATTGACGCCTTTTGCCTGTTGAGCCAGGGAAAAACAACGGAAAAAATCACGGTACGGGAGCTTTCCGTGCGGGCGGGATACAACCGCTGCACCTTTTACCAGTATTT
>JAGAZS010000017.1 GCA_017939945.1 Schwartzia sp. (in: firmicutes) | reverse complement strand
TCCACATTTCTCAGATAAGCTCCTTCCTCAATACACCACAATATACCATACAGAAACAATGTTCTTATACCTTGCCATTTTCAAGCTATAGTATTGTACCACACCTTTGTCATTTAGAAAACGCTTGAAAAAAATTTTTTCGCATGTCGCTGCAAACAGGTGCTTTTTCAAGCTTTCAGGCCGCAATACGCAGAAACTTATTGTCGGACAGTTCCTTATTTTCTTTCAATCTGATATAATATTCTTGTTTGAATAACGGCGATAGGCGCCATGAATTGAAGGAGGCTCTTATGTTTAAGGACGGAAAGGTTTGGATTGCGCAAAACGACCAGGGGGAAAACATTTTCATTTTGCCGAAGATGGCAAACCGTCACGGGCTCGTGGCCGGAGCCACCGGTACCGGCAAGACCGTCACGCTGAAGGTGATGGCGGAATCGTTCAGCGAAATGGGCGTCCCCGTGTTCATGGCCGACGTCAAGGGCGACATCGCCGGCATGCTCTGCCCCGGCACGGACAGCGAGGACATGCAGAAACGCATCGCGAAATTCGGCCTTGCCGAAGCCGGTTTCAGCTATAAGGGCTGCCCCGTAACGCTTTGGGATATTTTCGGCAAGAACGGCATCCCGCTTCGCACCACCGTTTCGGAAATCGGGCCGCTGCTCCTCGCGCGCATCCTGGAGCTGAACGACCTGCAAAGCGCGCTTCTCAACATCATCTTCAAGATTGCCGACGACAACAATCTGCTCCTGATCGACACGAAGGACATCAAGGCGTGCATCAATTATATCCAGGACCACCGGGGCGACTTCGAGCCGGACTACGGCAAGATGAGCGCCGCGTCGCTTTCGGCGATCCAGCGTGCGATTGTCGCTTTGGAGCTCGCCGGCGGCGACGTGTTCTTCGGCGAACCCGCGCTGAACATCCACGACTGGATGACGCAGGACATGGGCAAGGGCATGATCAACATTCTCGACAGCGAAAGTCTGATCAGCAACGGAAAACTTTACTCGACCTTCCTTCTCTGGATGCTGTCCGAGCTGTTTGAGACGCTGCCAGAAGTCGGCGACATGCCGAAGCCGAAGATGGTCTTCTTCTTCGACGAGGCGCATCTGTTGTTCGACGGCGCGTCGAAAGCGCTCCTCGACAAAATCGAGCAGGTCGTCAAACTGATTCGCTCGAAAGGCGTCGGCGTTTACTTCTGCACGCAGAATCCCCGCGACATTCCCGACGGCGTGCTCGCCCAGCTCGGCAACAAGATCCAGCACGGCCTTCGCGCTTACACTCCCGCCGAACAGAAGTCGGTCAAGGCGGCGGCGGCTTCCTTCCGCGAGAATCCCGCCTTCGACGCCGTGGAAGTCATCCAGGCTCTCGGCACGGGCAAGGCGCTCGTCTCGTTCCTCGGCGAGGACGGCGTGCCCGGCATGGCACAAAAGGTATCGATCCTGCCGCCCCAGTGCAGCATGGGCGGAATCACCGAGAACCAGCGCGACCAGGCAATCAAGGGCAGCATGCTCTACGGCAAATACGCGGAAAGCTACGATTCCGATTCCGCCTATGAATTCCTGATGCGTCACGGGCAGGAAGAAGCGGCGGCCCGCCAGCGCGCCGCCGAAGAAGCCGAGCAGGCGAAGGAAGACGCGCGTCTCGCGAAGGAGCAGGCGAAAGAAAACGCCCGTCTCGCAAAAGAACAGGCGAAAGAAGAAGCGCGCATCGCCCGCGAGCAGGCAAAAGAAGAGGCCCGTCTGCAAAAAGAAGCTGAGAAGCAAGCCGCCGCGGCAGAGCGTGCGAAAAACCAGGCCATCAAGTCCGTCGGCAACAGCATTCTCGGCACGGTAGGCCGCGCCGTAGGAAAGAGCCTCGGCGCCAGCGCCGGCGGTTCCTTCGGGAAAAGCCTCGGCGGCAATGTAGGCGCAAGCCTCGCCCGCGGTCTTTTCGGAACACTGTTCAAAGGATGAGAAAGCCATCAACATGAACAATGCCCGCAACCTCTTTTGAGCTTGCGGGCATTTTCATTGAAAGTGAGGAATAAATTCCGCGTTTTGCTTATTTATACCAAGAGTGTGGATTCTATTCCGCATTTTGACGCAAAATTTTTGGAAAAGCTTTCCAATAAGTAACGATTCACCTACGTGCAAAAAACTCCCCTTGTAAAAAAGCTCTTTTGCTTTTCACAAGGGGAGTTTCTTCTTATTCCTTTATTCTTCGACAATCTCACCGAGAACGACTTTTTCTTCCCCGTCCATTTCCGCGAGCTGCACGCTGACGGTTTCCCGCGCGGCCGTCGGGACATTCTTGCCGACGAAATCGGCGCGGATTGGCAGTTCCCGGTGGCCCCTGTCGATCAGCACGGCCAGCTGGATGCTCTTCGGACGTCCCATGTCGATCAGCGCGTCCAGCGCAGAGCGGATTGTCCGCCCCGTGAAGAGGACGTCGTCCACCAGCACGATCGTCTTTCCGCTGATGTCCACCGGCATTTCCGTCGGACGCACCAACGGCTGGTAGTCCAGCATCGACAGATCGTCGCGGTACAGCGTGATATCGAGTACGCCCAGCGGCGGACGGATTCCCTCGATCTTCTCTATCTCCTCCGCCACGCGCTCCGAAAGAGGAACGCCGCGGGTCCGTATCCCGACGAGCACCAGATTTTCCACGCCCTTATTCTTTTCGACAATCTCATGCGCGATGCGCGTCAAAGCGCGGCGGACGCCGTCCGCGTCCATCAGCACCGTTTTCTCGATCCGTTTTTTCATCCGTCATCCCCCTATCATTTCTTTCCGCGCAATTCATCCAGAATGATTTGCATATCTTCCGGCAGCGGCGCCTCGAATTCCATCTTTTCTCCTGTGCGCGGATGCGTGAACATCAGCGTCTTGGAATGGAGCGCCTGCCCCTCGATGGAAAATGGGCATTTCTTCGCGCCGTACTTCGGATCGCCCAACACCGGATGCCCGATATAAGCCATGTGGACGCGAATCTGATGCGTGCGTCCCGTCATCAGGCGGCATTCTGCCAACGTATAGGCGCCAAACCGTTCCAACACGCGAAAATTCGTCGTCGCGTCTTTCCCGTTTTCGCGCACCACCGTCATCTTTTGCCGGTCCTTCGGATTACGCCCGATAGCGCCGTGGATCACGCCTTCCTCTTCCCGGATATTTCCCGTCAGGATTGCCCAGTAAACGCGCTTCGCCGTTTTCTCCTGTATCTGCTCCGCCAGCGAACGGTGCGCCGTATCGTTTTTCGCCGCAATCATCACGCCCGAGGTATCCTTGTCCAGCCTATGGACGATGCCGGGACGAAGCGCCACGTTGATACCGGAAAGGTCCTTGCAGTGAGCCAGCAGCGCATTCACCAGCGTCCCGCTGGAAACGCCCGCCGCCGGATGCACGACCATTCCCCTCGCCTTGTTCACCACGATGACGTCCTCGTCCTCGTAAAGAATATCGAGAGGAATATTTTCCGGCGCAATATCCGTCGCTTCCGGCTCCGGCAGCTCCACCGCCACCACCGCGCCCGCCGCAAGCCGCAGACTCGCTTTCGCCGGTTTGCCGTCGACCGTGACGTTGCCGTCCGTGATGAGCTTCTGGATACGCGAACGCGAAAGCGGATCCCCTTGAATGGCCATCCGTGCCAGAAAAACGTCCAGCCGCTCCCCGTCACGCTCCGCCGAAAACTCCGTCATTCCCGCTCCTTCTCCCCGTCACGCATAATCGCGTAAATCAGGCAGGCTACGCCTACGCAAATACCGATATCCGCGATATTGAACACCGGCCAGACCCGAAAATCGAGAAAATCAATCACGCGCCCCAGCCGAATGCGGTCGATCAGATTCCCTACCGCGCCGCCTAAAAGGAGCGCCGCCCCCAAGCGCACCAGACGCCCCGTCTCCGAGAGCCGTCGATACATCACGCACGCCGCGAGAATCACCAAGATCCCCGCGATTATAAAAAACCACCGCTGGTTCGCCAACATCCCAAACGCGGCCCCCGGATTTTCGATATAGGTGATATGGAAAATCCCCGACAGCACGGGAATGGATTCCCCCAGCCGCATCGTCCGCGCAATTCCCAGCTTTACCGCTTGATCCGCCAGAACGAGAAACAAACTGACGGCCAATACAGACGAATTCAAAACCTCACTCATTCCCTTTTCGCATTTCTGCTTCCCTTTGCTGCGCGAGCACACGGGCGTCCGTTTCCACCGGAGCCCCCATCTGCTGTCCCCGCCACGAATTAGAAGGCACGTCGGGTTCCGGCACGGCAACCGCCGGCTTCGGAGCAGGCGCCGCTGCCGGCGCGCCGTCGTCCGCCCCGATGATTTCCGTAAGACCGTCTGCATTCAATATGGCCAATTCCGAGCGGAGCAGAGAACGCAGACGCACAATAAACTGCTTTTCCCGCGCGACGCCCGCTTCATAAATCGTCTGCTGTTCGCGCACCTTCACCGTCGCGTCGTCCATGCGGCGCTGGATTGCCATTTCCGTCTGATGGCGGAGCCTGTCGCAATCCTCTTTCGCCGCCTGCTCCATTTCCGCCACGCGCTGTTTCGCGTTTTCCACGACGTCTTCTGCCGTCTTCTGGGCCACCGCCAACGTATCCTGAAGATTCTTCTCCATTTCCTGATACTGGGCGACTTTCTTTTGCTCCAGCGACAGATCGTCTTCCAGTTTGGAGATCTTCTTCATCATTTCCTCGACGCTTTCGATGACCTCGTCGAGGAAATCGTCAACCTCTTCCTCGCTGTATCCGCGAAAACCGCGGCTGAATTCCTTGTTATGTATATCTGCGGGCGTCAACATCCGTTCATTCCCTGCCTTTCATATATCTCTCGGTAAAAATCATAAATAACGCCGAAGCGAAATCCCGATGCGGCCTTTTTTCGTCTTGCCGCGCACCTCAACCACTTCCACACGGCCACGGCCCCGCATCGAAAAAACGTCCCCTTCCTTCACCGGCTGTGAAGCATTCTTCACCGGCTGCCAGTTCAGCCGTAGCTTTTCCGACTCAATATCGGATGCGGCGCGGCTCCTAGAAATGCCGAACCCCGCCGCCGCCACGGAATCCGCGCGGAGCGAGGCCACCGTCGCGCTGATGTCTTTCGTCCGTTCCTCCCGGGGCGTAATGGACTCCGCGCTGTCCTGCTCCACGCTCACATGCGCCGCGCCGATCATCGTCCATTCCGCCAGCAGGAATTCCATCATTTTCCGATCCGTCAGCACGCGCACCGCGCCTGTCGTCACCAGAATGTCCCCGATCCTTTCCCGCGCGACGCCGAGCCCCGTCAGCGCGCCCAATACGTCGCGATGGGTGAGACGCGCGAACTCCGCGTTCCATTCCGCGCGAACCACCGCAATATCAAAAGACGGCGCGCCCCCGAAATCCGCGTGCGCAAAAACCGCTTTCTGCCGCTCCGCGCCGGGATACCCGCCGTCAAACAAAACGGAGACGCCGTCATAATTCGCCGCCACCGTCTCCGCAATTTCCATCCCATAAGGATCGAGAAAATCCGATTCCCGGAATTTCCTCGACTTCACCGTTTGCTCTGCGAGATCGACAAGGCGGGCAGCTGTCGCTTCCCCTTCCGTCCCGCGATAAAACCTTACGATTTTTTCCCGTGCCGTCGTCATTTCGCCTTGCCCAGCTCCTCCGACCGCTTTGTCGCGGCAAGCACCGCGTCGATCAGTGCGCCGCGCACGCCCTTGTCCTCCATCACACGCACGCCCGCGATGGTCGTTCCTGCAGGAGAAGTCACCTGATCGCGCAGCACATCGGGATGCTTGCCTGTCGCCAGCACCATCTGCGCCGCGCCGAGCAGCGTCTGCGCCGCCAGAAGCGTCGCCGTTTCCCGCGGCAATCCCGCCATCACGCCGCCGTCCGACAACGCGTCGATCATCAAAAAGCCATACGCCGGTCC
>JAGAZS010000168.1 GCA_017939945.1 Schwartzia sp. (in: firmicutes) | reverse complement strand
GACAGCTACAATCAACACCGCGAGCGTACCTATAATCAGATTGTTTCACTTCAAGCGCCGACGGGTTCGGGCAAGACTATCATCATGTCGGAGCTAATCGAAGAAATTCTTTACGGCTCGGAGCGTTTCGCGCCGCAGCCGAAGGCGGTTTTCGTCTGGCTCTCCGATTCACCCGCGCTGAACGCGCAATCGAAGGACAAAATCGACCTAAAGGCGGACAAGATTCGCCTTGACCAGTGTGAAATCATCAGTGAAGAAAGCTTCGACCAGGAATTTTTGTCGGACGGAAAGATTTATTTTCTCAACACGCAGAAGCTCTCGAAGACGGGAAAGCTCGGGAAGCACGGAGACGGGCGGCAATATACGATTTGGGAGACTTTAGATAATACGGCACGGGAGAAGTGTGACCGTCTCTATTTCATCATCGACGAGGCGCATCGCGGAACGCAGGACAAGGATGAAGCCGGAAAGGCAACTTCCATCATGCAGCGATTCATCAAGGGAATCGAGACGAAGGGCATGCGTCCGATGCCGCTTGTTATCGGCATGAGCGCAACGGCGGCGCGGTTCAACGCGTTGGTGGAGCGTTGCCCGAAATGCACGAGCACAAAGGTAATTGTGTCGGCGGAGGAGGTACGCGCGTCGGGGCTTTTAAAGGAACGCATTATCGTCGTTTATCCCGAGGATATGGAGAAGTTCAACGAGACCGCCGTTTTGCAGGCCGCGACGAGGGAGTGGCTGGACAAGTGCAAGCATTGGCGGGAATATACGAGGTCGCAGCATTACCAAAACGTGAATCCCGTTTTCGTCATTCAGGTGGCAGCGGGAAAAGGAAAAAATCTCTCAGAGACAGACCTTTCTCTTGTTCTGTCCACAATCGAGAAAGAGACGGAGCGCAAATTTGACGAGCATGAAGTTGTCCATACGTTCAGCGGAGCAGGGGATATAACAATCAACGGCCTCACTATACATCATATCGAGCCGGAGCGCATCGCGGACGACAGGAAGGTCGCCGTGGTGCTTTTCAAGGAAAGTCTTTCGACGGGCTGGGACTGCCCGCGGGCGGAAACGATGATGTCGTTCCGCCGTGCGGAGGACGCGACGTATATTGCCCAGCTTCTCGGGCGCATGGTACGGACGCCGCTCGGCTCCCATGTAGAAGTGGACGGGACGCTGAACGAAGTGCGGCTGTTCCTACCGTATTACAATCGCGGCAATGTGGACGCAGTCATCGAGGAGCTCGCTAACTCCGAGGGTGGAGAACTTCCGACGGTGGTGGACGACGAGGAGCTTAGCGGCGAGCCGCCGATGCCGCGCACTGTTCGGGCAACAAAAAAGCGGGACTCGAAAGACCCGAATCAACAGACGATATCGTTTGTCTATCCCGTAACTGATCCTCCAAATCCGAGGATTGGGGAGTCGGAGCAAACGCCGGAAGGCGATTCCAAGATAATCCAACCGCAGGGAACGGAATCTCGTGCGTCAGGAATCCAACAAAGCGGGACAATATCGCCGACGCCCGATATTAAAAACGAGACTCCGCCAAGCCAGAAACCCGAACCGCCTGTCCCAAAACTGTCGCAGGAATTGGAGCAAATACCGTTGCTTCCTGAGCTGGATAGGGAGAAAGTGTTGGCTTTTATCAACAAGAAATCCTTTTTGACGTATCAAGTGAAGGATATTCGCGTGAACAATTATCTGAAATCCCTGCATGACCTCGCGTCGATTTTGACGACGACTGCAATTTTCCGTGAAGCGAACGATAATGTGCGGGACGATATCACGAGCAGAATCCACGACTATGCGGAGAGCCTTCGATCGGCGAATGTGTACAAAAAGCAGAAGCGGGACGTTTTGGAAATGAAACTGTCCGTGCAGATGTTTGACGTTTTCGGAAAAGAGCTTCGCTATGAGGAGCAGTCCCTTTTCACGGATACGCTTTTGGAGCGCCAATGCGATCAGGTGGATCGGAATTTTGTGCGCCCGGTGGTGAACGCATATATCAATCGTTATGGGGATATATTTTCCGAGGAGGATTGCCGTATCGACTGCATTTTGTTCGACGCGGACGAGGCCTGCCGGAAGGAACTTCACGAATACGCGAAAAAGAAATTTCATGAGTTGGACGACAAATATCGGAGCAAAATCGCGAACAAGGACGAGCGCTGTCGGAGACAATACAACGCCGTTGTTGCGCGGGGCGACGCGGTGAGCAAGCACAGCCTGTTTTTACCGGAGGACTTGCCGTCGTACAAACCCAAAAAAGGGGACAAAGAATATTATCAGCATTTGTACGCCGATGAAGAGGGCATATACAAGACGAAGCTGAATACATGGGAGCAGGGGACAATTGAGGAGGAAATGCATCGACCGGATTTCGTTTGCTGGCTTCGTAATCCGTCGAAGGCGTCATGGGCGCTCTGCATTCCGTATGAAATGGGAAATGTGGAAAAGCCAATGTATCCGGATTTTTTGATTGTCCGCATGGACGAGGAAGGCGGTTACGTCGTGGACGTTTTGGAGCCGCACGGCGACCAATACGCCGATTCGCTTCCTAAGGCAAAGGGAATGGCAAAATACGCGGCGCAGGAGGAACGATTAGGGCGAGTACAAATGATTCGTGAGGTGACAGACAACGCGACAAAGAAAAGACGATATTTACGCCTCGATTTCACGAAGGGAGAAGTACGCGAAAAAATTCGCGAGGCCATGACGACGGGCGAACTGGACCATATTTTCAAGACGTATGGAAAGTATGAAAATGGATAAACCGGAATGACGATATGATTATGATGGGTAAAGAGTTGTTTGAAACGAGCGGAAAAACAAATAGATCGGAGGATTTGCAAATGGTTTTGCTGATCAACGCGTGCGTGCGGAGCCAGTCGCGTACGAAACGGCTGGCGGATGAACTGATGAAGAAGCTGGGCGGGCCTGTTCGTGAAGTCCGGCTTTGGGAGATTGATTTGCCGCTGTTGGACGAGGCGTTCATACAGAAACGGGATGAGCTGGTAAAGCAGGGCGCTTTTGATTCGCCTGTGCTTGCACTGGCGAAAGAGTTTGCCGCCGCGGACACGATCGTAATTGCCGCCCCCTTTTATGATCTGTCCTTCCCCGCTCTGCTGAAGCAATACCTTGAGCAGGTTTGCGTGATTGGGATCACCTTTGATTATGGGCCGGACGGGAACGCCGCTGGCCGGTGCAAGGCCTCGTCGCTGTACTATGTGACCACGGCGGGCGGCACGTTCTTCCCTGCGGAATACGGATTCGGCTATGTGAAGGCATTGGCGCAAAATTTCTACGGGATTCCGGACGTGCAGCTTATCAAGGCCGTAGGATTCGATATCGAAGGCGCGGACGAGGCCCAAATCCTGCGCGAGGCCATCGAGAACATCAAGGCGATGGATATCTAAAAGGAATAAACCGGAAGGCGACGACGGGCGGCAGGATTTTTTTATTTTCCTATTGCCAAAACGCATTCCTTCGTGTATAATAATTTACGTTGTAACGCGCTGTTAGCTCAGTTGGTTAGAGTATCACCTTGACATGGTGGGGGTCGCAGATTCGATTTCTGCACAGCGCACCACGAAAATACGGGCTGGCTTGCCAGCCCTTCTGTTATCTTTTATACTAACGCCCAAATAGCTCAGTTGGTTAGAGCACCATCGTCACATGGTGGGGGTCCAGCGTTCGAGTCGCTGTTTGGGCACCAGAAAATCAGAGCCGCAAGGCTCTTTTTTTGTTTCTCTCCCCTGTCCCTTTATCCACAAAGTCCTCTCACACGGTTGTGTATATGTGTACAAATTCTGTGGATAAGCGGGCAAAATCTGTCATAGCCTCAAAACGGCTGTGGACAAATCGGCACTTCTGCCAAAAATCAATCCACAAAAAATGGCTGCCGACGAAGTTTATGTGCTCCGTCCGGCAGCCATTTCACTTATTCATGCTCATTTTTTCTTTTGTTTTCTCTTTTCGATAAACTCCAGCGCAAGCTCGGCGTTCCGCGCGGCGAGGTCGCGAAGCTCGGCGAGCAGGCCGGCGTTTTTCCTGCGGTATTCGGCGCGGCCGTCCCATTTCCCGCGCAATTTTTCCATCACCGCATCCGTCGTGACGTTTTGCAAATCTCCCGCTGCCGTCTCGCCGATGGAGCTGAGGAAGCGGTCGATTTTCGGATCGTAGGAAATGCCCACCATCGGCACGCCCATGACACCCGCGAAAATCAACGCGTGCAGCCGCACGCCCAACAGTAGGTCGAAATTCCCGACGAGGGACAATAGCTCGCTTGTCGTGAATTCATCCTTCAGCACGGTTGCTTCCGTTTTCATCCGCGCGGCAATCATTTCCGCCGTCCGCACGTCCTCCGGCACCTGCATCGGGAAAAACACGATGCGCGCATCCAGCTCCTGCGCGACGCAGTCCGCCGTCTCTGCAACCACCTGCTTGTAATGTTCCCAACCGCGCCATTCGCGAACGGAAATGCCGACGACGGGTTTCGCGCCGTCCGCTTTCGCCTTTTTCAATATCCCCCGCCCGATTCCGAGATCGACGGGATGGATGGCAAGCACCGGATCGGCGGTGACAAGCGTAGGCGGCTTTTTGATGCCGAGGCTCTCGATCTCCTCAAAGGAGCCGTGATCGCGCACTGTAATCAGCGAGACGTCGCCCGCAATATGCCGCATCAGGGCGCGCGCAATCCCCCCGCAGACGGGACCGATTCCCTGCGCGTAGAGCATGACGGGAACGCCGAGATGCTCCGCGAGCCAGATCACGCCGAGATAGTAATAGAGGCTTCGCCCGCTGGTCACGTTCTGCAGGAGCGAGCCGCCGCCGGACACGAGAAGGTCGGCATGGCGAAGCGCGCCTATGATGTCTCCCATCGAAAGCCACGAAACGGCATGGACGCCGTGACGTTTTTCCGTGTCCTCGGGGTTGGCCGAAATGACCGTGATATTCACTTGTGGGTCCAGATCGGATAAAACCTCGATCATCGCCGCGAGCATTGCCTCGTCTCCGGCGTTTTTCGAGCCGTAATACCCGGATACCACAATCCGATTCATGCTGTTGACTGTAACTCCTTTAGATAATAGTTGCTATGCTTTCTTCGTACGGAAGAAAAACCTGTGCCAGGCTTCCGCGAGCACCATCAGCACTGCGCCGATGCCCGCGCCGAGAACGATGCCGCCGATGCCGCGCGCGACGGACATCATGATCGGCGTCCGCATGTGCGCGAAGGTCTCGACCATCGAGCCCTGCCCTATGGTCGCCGCCATTACCAGCGCAAAGAATATGATCGACGGCCATTTCCGCGCCCAAACGAACGCAGCCAGCATGAACGCCGGATGGCCGATCAGAAGTTCTTTCGAGCGCGGCCTTGCGTACATGGCCTGCTCCAAAAACGCACGGAAACGAATCTCCAATCCCCAGACCGGCATTCCCATATTGTGGCCGGAACGCGCGATGAACACG
>JAGAZS010000016.1 GCA_017939945.1 Schwartzia sp. (in: firmicutes) | reverse complement strand
GCCGCGCTTCGCGGGCGACCGTCTGCCGCAGACGACGGCGGGGAGAATCGTCAGCATCGCGGACAAGATCGACAACATCGTCGCGACCTTCAGCCGCGGCTTGATCCCGACCGGCTCGCAGGATCCGTTCGCGCTCCGTCGGCAGGCCTTGGGACTCGTCCGCACGGTGGTCGAGGCGAAGCTGCGCTTCTCGCTGTCCGCTCTCGTTGCGGCGGCGATGGACGCGCTGAATATTTCGGACGCGGCGGCGCGGGACAAGATGCAGGCCGATGTGGCGGAGTTTCTGCGGCTGCGCGTGAAAAACGTGCTGGACGAGGCGGGCGTGCGCTACGACGTGGCGGACGCGGTGCTCGGCGACGTGGACGATATCTGCGCCGTCTATGATCGCGCCGGAGCCGTGCAAAAAGCGCTGTCGGCGGGCGCGCTGGAGACTCCGGTGCAGGCCTTCACCCGTGCGGCCAACCTCGCGCAGAAGGCGGAAAGTGCGGGCTTCGACGCAGCGTCTTTCACCGTGCCGGAGGAAAAGGCGCTGGCGGATGCTTACGAAACGGCGAAAGCCAAGGCGGAAACCTGCGTGAAGGCGGACGACTATGCGGGCGCGATCGATGCGCTCGCAGAAATGGCGAAGCCCATCGACGCTTTCTTCGACGCGGTCATGGTCATGGACGAGGATCCGAAGGTCCGTGCAAACCGCCTCGGGCTGCTGAAGTCGATTGACGCGCTGACGAAGAACGTAGCGGATTTCTCGAAACTGGTCATGTAATTTGCAGGGATATTTGACAAACGCAATTCTTTAGCCTATAATAAACAAACGTCGGGGCGTAGCCCAGTTTGGTAGAGCGCTTCCTTGGGGTGGAAGAGGTCGTCGGTTCAAATCCGGTCGCTCCGACCATATATGTTAATGAAGAAGACGCATGGAAAATCGTGCGTCTTTTTTTATACCTTAAAATGACTGAAAAATATTGAAAATCTGATTCCTTCTATATATAATATAAAGAGAATGTTTGTATACAGGAAACGCCGAACAAGTCCCGCCGCACCCCTGCCGGGTCTTTTTCCGTCAGGCCGTGTCAGAGGCCGTTCGACGTAGCAATGCTACGCCTTCACGCCCTCTTCCTTGCCTGACGAAAAAATCCCTCGGCAGGGTCACGACTTGACTTATTCGGCGTTTCCTACAAAAAACGAAACGGGAGGGATTCATCCATGTCCAAGTACGTGATGGCGCTGGACGCCGGCACTACGAGCAACCGGGCGATCATTTTCGATGAGGAGTCGCGGATCGTCGGCGTATCGCAGAAGGAGTTCACGCAGTATTTCCCCGAGCCGGGCTGGGTTGAGCACGACGCCGAGGAAATCTGGAGCTCGATGGTCACAGTCATGAAAGAGGCGTTGGAAAAGGCGAATCTGACGGCGGGCAACCTTTCCGCCATCGGCATTACGAACCAGCGCGAGACGGCGGTGGTATGGGACAAGAACACCGGTCGCCCCGTCTACAACGCGATTGTCTGGCAGTCCCGGCAGACGGCGGACATCTGCGAGGATTTGAAGCGGCAAGGGCTTTCCGACGAGTTCCATCACAAGACGGGGCTTGTCATCGACGCTTATTTCTCCGGTACGAAGGTCAAATGGATTCTCGACAATGTGGAAGGTGCGAGGGCTGCGGCGGAGAAGGGGGATCTTCTCTTCGGCACGATTGACTGCTGGCTGATCTGGAAACTGACGGGCGGCAAGGTTCATGTGACCGATTACTCGAACGCGTCCCGGACTTTGATGTACAACATTCATGAATTGAAATGGGACGAATCGCTTTTGAAGCATCTGACCGTTCCGGCTTCCATGCTGCCGGAGGTGCACGCGTCCAGCGAGGTTTACGGCGAGACCGATCCGAAGATCCTCGGCGGCGCGGTGCCGATTGCGGGTGCGGCGGGCGACCAGCAGGCGGCTCTGTTCGGGCAGAACTGCTTCGAGCCGGGCATGGCGAAGAATACTTACGGCACCGGCTGCTTCATGCTGATGAATACCGGCACGAAAATCCATGAGTCGAAAAACGGCCTGGTAACGACGATTGCCTGGGGTGAGGGCGGCAAGGTCGAGTACGCGCTGGAAGGCTCGATTTTCGTTGCAGGTTCCGCGATCCAATGGCTGCGCGACGGTCTTCGGATTATTGACGCTGCGCCGGATTCCGAGTGGGTGGCGAAGCGAGTGCCCGACGCGGGCGGCGTCTATATGGTGCCGGCGTTCGTCGGACTCGGAGCCCCGTATTGGGATATGAACGCGCGCGGCATGATCATCGGTCTGACCCGCGGCACGACGAAAGGGCATATCGTCCGCGCGACACTGGACTCGATGGCTTATCAGACCCGTGATGTGCTTTCCGCGATGGAAGCCGATTCCGATATCCGTCTTGCCTCGCTGAAGGTGGACGGCGGCGCGGTGGCGAACAACATGCTGATGCAGTTCCAGGCGGATATCCTCGGCGTTCCGGTCGAGCGCCCGCAGTGCATCGAGACGACCGCGATGGGCGCGGCGTATCTGGCGGGCCTTGCCACGGGCGTCTGGTCGTCGAAGGAAGAGCTCAAGAAGAGCTGGAAGCTCGATCTGCGATTCGAGCCGAAGATGTCGAAGGACGAGGCGGACGGTCTCTACAAGGGCTGGCGAAAAGCGGTCAAGCACGCGATGCACTGGCTGGATGAAGAGTAAGGGGAAGGCAGAATATTAAAAAGGAGAGAACGATATGGATAATTTGCTTGGCGAATTTATGGGGACGCTGGTTTTGATCGTATTCGGTTGCGGCGTCAACGCGAATATGGCGCTGAAAAAGACTTGCGGAAACGGCGGCGGCTGGATTTGCACGACGACGGGCTGGGCCTTTGCGGTTTTGCTCGGCGTTTACACTTCGGTGGCGCTGGGCGCGCCCCAGGGCGACCTGAATCCTTCCGTTACCCTGGCGAAGACGCTGGCGGGCGTCTATACGCTCCAGCAGTGCATCGCTACGTCACT
>JAGAZS010000167.1 GCA_017939945.1 Schwartzia sp. (in: firmicutes) | reverse complement strand
TGAATTATTATTATCCTTAACAACTTTTTAACATATTCGCCCATCTAGCACGAAAGCCCACGGAATCTTGACGATTCCGCGAGCTTTCATAGTAACTTTTAACAATTTGTGCCGCGAACGGGCACCTCAATCATTCAATGCCCACACGCCTCCCAATAGGACCGGCATGATCAAAGTATCGCCGCACTGTCGATGTTCGTGAATATGTTTTCTTTTGCGCTCGTTCCATCCATGGCGGTAATCACGGTTCGGTTCTTGACGCTGACGAGGAAGGCCATGTCGTTCATGTAAATCAGCGATTCTCTCGCGCCTTTCTCAGCCATGCGCTCCACCGTGTCGTCGAGCTTCGCAAGCTGCTGGTCGCTGAGGTCGATCTGCCTGTCCCGAAGCCGCTCGTTCGCGTGCTTGGAAAACTTGACCTTCGTCTGCTGTCCCGCAAGAATGTCGGCAAAGCCGGAAGCCTTTTTCTCGTCCCGCTGCTTCGCTTGACTCGCCGCCGGATTCCCGATGGGCAATATGGGCTGGGACGACCAAAATATTTTGTTGTCCGCCATATTCCTCATTCCTTCCATTGCTTACAGAACCGATTCGCCCACCTGCCGGACGTCGCCGATTGCCACTTCATACGTCTTGCCGTTGTATTCCGCAACGATCTTCGGACTGCCGTCCACGATGTTGACGCCCTTGACCGTGCCGACATAGTCCGTGGATACGGTGACAGGATTGCCGTTAGCATCCATGATTGCCTTGCCGCTGGCGTCGAGCTGCACCGTCTCCTGACTCCATGAGATATCCTTACCGATCATGCTGCTGAGCTGACCGACAAGCACCGAGGTGTCTATATTAGAAACGAGCTTCGAGACTTCTTCAACAGATTTGTAGACGTTCGTCATCTGCTCCAGCGAGGAGAACTGCGCGAGCTGCGCCACATACTCGGAATTGTCCTGCGGATCGAGAGGATCCTGATACTGCATCTGGGTGACGAGCAGCTGCAGGAATGCGTCCTTGTCCAAAGAATCGTTCATGCGGTTCGTTGTCTTCGCCGCCTGCATCGCGTCATAGTCGGTCTTTGAGTAAGTCACGCCGCCTACGTTGATGGTATTGAGGTCAGTTGCCATGTAATTTCCTCCTTTATACGAGATAGTTTACGCCTTCGGCCTCACCGACATTCGCCGCGTTTTCCGTCTCCGCCGCGCCGCTGACTGCCGTATTGACGGTCAATGCGTCGGCGTCGTTCTCAAACGAGCGACGATCTGCCGCCTGGTTCCTGGCGGAATGCTGCGGCTGCGGATAGCCCTGCTGACCCGCCTGGCTCTGCGCGAAGAAGTCCTGCGAAAGCCCAGACTGCACGTCGACGTTGTTGACCTTCAGTCCCTGCTGCTGGAGCTCCTGCTTGAGCTGGATCATCGAGCTTTCGAGAAGGCCCCGCACCTGCGCGTTTTCGGTATGGAACGTCGCGTTGATTGCACCGCTGGCCGTAACCGCCACGCGAAGGGTAAGCTCTCCGAGATGCTCCGGATTCAACCGGATGACCATTTCAGTGTTTGCGTCGGAACGAATCAGCCTCGCCTGATCGACAACCTGCTGCATGACGTTGTACGGATCCTGCGCCTGCTGAACCGGAGCCGCTTCCACTGGAGCCGACGCGTTCATCGTCTCCGCGAAGCTCATGCCCTGCGGAAGAACGCCCGCGCCTGCCATCTGCGATTGCGTCTGCTGTGCGCCGGACTGGCTCTCGCCGCGCTCCGCCGCCTGCACGCTCTCCAGTTCCCCGTCATTCGATCTCTGCACCGCTTCGTTAAGCGCCGCATTCGGTTGCTGGCTCTGCTGCTGGGGCTGACGATTCAGCATATCGCCGAGATTCTGCCGCGGATTTTGCATCTTGTCGAGGACTGCGTCTTCGACGGTCAAAGGTACGCCGGCAAAAAGGCTGTTCGCGTTGTCGGGCCGATCAGTTTTCGCTGTCCGCACATCCCGGACGGGAGTATCGGTTTGCGCAGTGTTCTGAATAACGGCCGCCGCCTGTTCAGGCTGCTCCAAGAGTGTCTCGCCCATTTTGATGGACGGCTCCTCGGGCTGTGCCTGCGGAGAAAGTTGCACTTCGTCGAGAATCGGCTGCTGCACAATCCCTTCAGTCGGCACCACGATCTCCTGAACCTCCGTTGAGAACTCCGGCAGCGTCTGGTTCGTAATCCTCACACCCGCGCCGTTTTCCGACGAAAGCATATCCATCAGCTGCTGGTTTTGCGCCGCCTGCTGCTCCTTCGCCGCGTCCTGCGGAAGCAACGCGTCCAGGGTTCCCGTCGGGAAGGTCTGCACCGGAGTCTCCGTTTCCGGCATTGCCATAGTCTCAGACGTCGCAACGTCCGTCTCCGGAATTTCCATCGTCGGCTGCGTCTCAAGCGGTGCCTGCGTCTGCGCGCTTCCCGCCATCGCCATCAGCATCGCGTTCAGCGTCGTTGCCGCGCCCGCTGTCTCGGGAATATCCGCAGCGGCTTCCGCGACCTTGCTGTCTTCCGTTTTTCCGGATTTTTCTTTTTTCCCGTTTTTCGGAAGCTCGGCAGCCTCTTCGGCAGCTTCGGCCACTTTCTCCTCTACGGCGCTGACGTCTTTCGCCTCCGTGTCCTTGGCGTCGACCTGCTTCGCGTCGGCATTTTTCGCCTCCGGCTGCTTCGTGTCTTGCGCTTCAGTCTTCGGTGCCTTCTCCGGTTCCGCTTTCACGTCCTTCTGGGCGTTTTTCGCATTGTCCAGCGCGCTGCCGAAGTCGTTCTTGTCGGCTTTTGCGCTCTGCGCCGCCGTCTTCGACTGCACAGCGGAACGAAGTGAGGATGTTTTGCCGCCCGGCGCCGCGCCTGCAGGCTTCGCGCCCGGCTGCATCATCAGATTTTCTGCTTTCATCTGTTCACCACCTTTCCTTTCGTTATAAGTATGGAATTGCGAATTGCAAAAGCAGTCCACCAAAACCATCCGATTATATATCGAAAAAAAAGCGGAATTTCTTAAATAAATTTTACCTAAAATTTATTCTTCTTCCTCGCCCCGGGGAGCAGGCACAATCTGGTCGCCCGGTGAGGTCATGCTGGACCGTCTGCCGGTGTAAATGCTGCGCGTCAGGCGCGCGGAGTGACCGGGGTCGAGAGAGGCAAGCACTTTCGCCGCCTGGGACTCGTCCATTTTTTGCAGCACGGCAACGGCGATTTCGTCGTCCAAGTCGGTCATAATGTCGGCGGCCGCCTCCGGCTTCATTTCGTTATAAAGCTTTGCCAGCTTGGAGACGCGCTTTCTTTCGGCAGCCTCCGCTTCCTTCTGCTGTTTTTCGATTTCCTCCTGCGTCAGCACGATCGGCTTTGACTCTTCTTCTTTCTTGATCGGCTTCGGCTGTTCGTCCTTCTTTTCCTCTTTCTTGTCGTCCTTTTTGCCGTCCTCCGGCTTTTTCTCCCCTTCGGCGGGCTGTTCTTCCGGCGGCGGCGACGAAAGCTTCTCGTCAACAAGTTTTGCCGTTGGCTGGAAAACGTACTCGTCCAAAACCCCCGGTATCTTCTTTATCGGCTCCACAACATACTCGCCGATGAAAGGCAGCGCTTGCTGGTCAATCTGTTCGTTGACCTCGTAAACGTCAAAGACGCGAAGATAGACGCCCGCGAAAAATCCGGCCGCCACGATCCCGCCCAAGGCAAGCAAGATTCCGAGGAATTTCAGCAGGCGCTTTCCGAATCGACGCAAAGCCGATTCTTCCGCAACTTCCAGCTCTTCCCCCGTCTGTTCGGTTGTCTCTTCCGCCGGTTCTTTCGGCTTTGTCGCCATCGTGTCACCTACTTTGCATCGCCGTCAAAATTGGAACCCCGTTCACCTATACAAATCCAGAACGGACGAAACGTATTGCTGCGTTTCACTGTACGGCGGAACGCCGCCGTATTCGTGCACAGCCTCCGGCCCGGCGTTGTATGCGGCAACCGCCTTGCGGACGTCGCCGCCGAACGTGTCGAGCATTTGCTTCAGGTATTTCGCGCCGCCGTCGATATTCTGCGCCGCATCATAGGGATTGACTCCGAGGGATTCCGCCGTTTCCGGCATCAACTGCATGACGCCTACCGCACCTGTGGCGGAAATCGCGCCCTGCTCATAACCGGACTCGACCTCGGCCACTGCCGAGACGAGCTTCGGATCTACGCCGTATTTGCCCGCCGCCGCTTCAATGGCCGGCAAGTAAGCGCTGTCCTGCGGGACGGAAAGCGGCAACGTATTCGTTCCGCTTTCGGCAGACGCTGGCTTTTCTTCTCCCTTCGCCCTCTGCGTACTTTGCGAAGGCGACTGTACGGGAGCAGCGGCATTGCCGCCGCGATTCGGCGTTTTCGATTTGATCTCCTCCTTCAGCATCTGGCTGAAGCTCGCCGCGCCGCCCCTTGGCCGACGCATCCCGATTTTATACTCTATATCCTCGATTCTGTTGACCACGGCGTTGACCGATGAAAAATCCATTACGCGCCCGCCTTTCTCATGTAAAGCTGAAGCCCGATCTCGTCGAGCATCTTGTTTTCCTCAAACAGTAGCTCGTCCTTGTATTGCTGCAGCCGCTTTTCTTTGAGCTGCTCGATGCTTTTGAGCTTCGACATCATT
>JAGAZS010000166.1 GCA_017939945.1 Schwartzia sp. (in: firmicutes) | reverse complement strand
TCAGCACGATTTTTTCCGTGATGGGATCGAGGGCGCTGGTGGCCTCGTCCAAGACGAGAAGCGCGGGATTCGTGGCAAGGGCGCGGGCGATTTCCAGCCGCTGCCGCTGCCCGCCGGAAAAGTTCAGGCCGCCCTCCGCCACCTTCGCCTCGTAGCCGCCTTGGAGCTTCATGATGTCTTCATGGATGCAGGCGTCCTTCGCCGCCTGCCGGATGTCGCTCTTCGCCACGGAGTCGTCGAACAGGGCGATGTTTTCCGCCACCGTGCCCGTGATCAGGAAAATGTCTTGGTCCACCGCCGCCACAGAGTTCAATATGACGGCGCGGGGAATCGTTTCCCTCGGCTGCCCGTCAAAGGCCACGGTCCCGCTCCATTCTTGGTAAAGGCCCGTGACGATTTTCGCGAGCGTCGATTTTCCGCTGCCCGAAGCCCCCACCACGGCCACCCAGCCGCCGGGTTTTATCCGCATATTGAAATCTTTCAACAGCGGCTTTTCCAACGGGCTGTAGCCGAAATTCACATGGGAGAGGGACAGCTCGCCGGAAAGCCGGTCCCGTGGGAACGTCCGCTCCTTGCCGTCCTCAGGAAAATTCAACGCGTCCACTTTATAGCGGCGCACGTCGTTCAGCCGCTGCATCTGCATTTCCGTGGTTTGCAAGGAACTGCCGAGGCCCACGAGGGCGTTCACCGGCGCCTGAAAGCTGCCCATGAGGTTTTGGAACGCCATGAACATGCCGGCGGTCATGGCCCCGTCCATGATGGAAAAGCCGCCGAAGGTCATGATCAGCGCGCCGTTGATGCCGCCGAGAAGCGTCGGCAAC
The DNA here is from genome assembly GCA_017939945.1 of Schwartzia sp. (in: firmicutes). GTDB lineage: Bacteria > Bacillota > Negativicutes > Selenomonadales > Selenomonadaceae > RUG12372. Next base: position 4,037 of record JAGAZS010000166.1, on the reverse strand, counting down.
AGTGTCACCGAGAGCTGCCACATGGCGGTTTCCTGGGACGCGGACAGCACTTTCGTCTGGTAGCCCGCCCACTTCGTGAAAAAGTCCGCCTCGTCGCCGTTGGCCTTGATCGTCTCGATCATGCGCAGGCCGTTCATGGCGACGCCGTAGGCTTTGCCCGCGTCCTGCTGGATGCGCATATTGAGGTCTGTCAAGTGCCGCCGCATGGCGAAAAACAGGAGGATGCCCACGGAGCTGAAAGCCACGCCGATCAGCGTCAGCGTCACGTTGTACTGGAGCAGCAGCAAGAGGTAAAACACCGCCACGAGGAGATCCAGCACCGCCGTTGCCGCCGGGCCGGACAGCACCCCGGCGATGGCCTCGTTGAAGCCCACGCGCCCCGCCACTTCCGCCGCGTACCGCTGGTGGAAGAACTGCATCGGCAGACGCAAAAGATGCCAAAAATAACTGGAAGAATCGGCCAGCGTCAGCTTCCGCTGCCAAGCGGTGAGCACCACGGCCCGGAGCAGGCTCATGACGCCGGAAATGATGAAGGAAAAAGTCATGGCGAGACAAAGATTGAACATCCAATCGGGATGTTTTTTCGTCAAAATGTCGTCCATGAAAATCTGGCTCATCACCGGAGAGGCGAGGCCGGGGATAATGGCGCAAAGCTCCAAAATCAAAATGAAGACCGCCGCCCATTTGTCCTCTTTCAGTTTGCCCCAAATGTCCTTGAAGACGTTGTATCGCTTTCCCTCCGGGCGGAACCCCTCGCCGGGGCGCACCATGAGGGAAACGCCGGTGTAGGAAGTGCGGAATTCGTCCAAGGGCACGGTGCGCCGCCCCATGGCGGGGTCGTTCAGATAGGCGGTGTTCTCCCGTATGCCCTCCAATACGACAAAGTGGTTGAATTCCCAATGGATGATCAGCGGGAATAAATTTTTTGTTTTCGGGATTTGCTGGAGGATGTCGTTCACCGTCCAGCGGTAGCCGTCGGCGACGCAATGGCGTCGCCGCGCCGCCTTGAGAACGGAGCTCGCCTTCGAGCCGTCCCGATTCACGCCGCACTCCTGCCGGAGAAGTTCCAGCGGAATCCAGAGCCGGTAGTGGGCCAGCACCATGGCAAGAGCCGCCGCGCCGCACTCCGTGGCCTCCATTTGGAGCACAGTCGGAACCTTCACTCTTGACCCGTCGCCCGTGAAAAAACGCCGTTTGACTCGTTCGATTACGCCCATAGGCTCACCTGTTCCTCAGCCATTGGCTCAATTTGTGGAACACTTTTTCAATCGGCGGCTTCCGCTCGATGATGATGCTGCCCGTGCAAAAGCTCCCCGCCGTGACGGGCTTGTGCTCTCCCACTTGGGATGTCCAAAGATAGCCGGACTTGGAATTTTCGTCCTTCACCAAGTCGAAAGCGACCTCCATCACCGCGCTCTGCTGCGCGCTGACAATCCATTGGGCCAGTTGTTCGTTGCCCAGCCGCTTTTGTATGGCCTGCATGGGGATCGGGTATTGGGAAACGGACCGCACCGTGCCGAGCAGACTGCCGGACTGGGAAACATCCACGCCGTTGGGAGCGAGCTGGATCGTCATGCCCGGCTCCACCCGCTTGCCTTTCGCCACGGGAATGTAAAGAATCCCTTTGAGGTCCTTCCGCCCGCCGGTGAGCCGGAGGGTGCAGACGGGCGTCCCGCCGCCGATGACCCGGCCTTCCTCCACCAAAATCTCGTCCACAATGCCCGCTTGGCTGCTGTAAATATACTCCGAAGCGTTCTTTTGGCTGCGGCGCATATCGTACTCCTGCACCCGGTTCATGGCGTCCCGGCCGCTTGTGGCCAGCTCCGGCCCATACTGCGCCATGCGCGTCGCCGCGCTCTCCTGCGCCTGCTCCACATGGGCGATGCGCTCGCCCTTTTCCACCTTGTCGCCGGAATGGACGTAAATTTTGTCCAGCTTGCCGCCGGACACGGAAGTCACGTTCACGACGCCGCCTGTATCCATGATGAGCCCCATGCCGTCGGCCTTCACGGTGAACGAGCCGAAAATCGACCAAAGCACCACGGCGAAGAGCATCACCGCCACCGCGATGAGGCCCATCCAACTGATGGGCGCGGTAATCGGAAGCACCGTGTCCAGCTTTTCGGGTGAGCGCATCTTGTCCAGCGCTTCCTGGCTGAAGATTTCCTTGCCCCTTTGTCCGTGCTGCGCCGCCACGCTTTTCGTTTCCTCCGCCATCAACGTTCACCGCCTTCGATGCTCACATTCGCCTTCGCGCCGTCCGCGAGTCCCTCGAAGCCCTGCACCACCACAATGTCCCCTTCGGAAAGGCCGGAAATGATTTCAATATATTCCCCGTCGTCGGCGCCGGTCTCCACGTCCCGCCGATGGATGATTCCCTCCCCGTCCACGGCGAACACCTCGTTCTTGGCAGCGTCCGTCATGGCGGTCATGGGAACGGCAAGGCAATCGTAAGGACGTCCCGCCCGGACGGACACGTTGTTGTATGTGAGCGGCTCCAGGACCCGCGCCCGGTTGTCGATTTCGTAAAGCACCCGGCGCATCCCCGCCGGTTCCGTGAGCGGCGGCGTGATTTCCTTGACCGTGGCGACGATGTTTTCCGCGCTGCCTTGGTTTCCCGCCGCGTACTCGGTGTCGTAGGCTTTTCTCATGGCTTGCTCCGGAAACGTCACCGTCAATGTCGCGCCCACGGACAAATGACGCGTGTGCTTGTCCTCCAAGGTCACGGAAAAGAGCAGCCGGTCGAAATCCCCCACCAGCGCCAGCGGCGTGCCGCCCTGCACATAGGAACCCACCCGCTGGTAAATGAGCAGCACGTTTCCGTCCACGGGGGAGACGACGCGTTGGCGCGCCTCCTGCACCACAAACTGCTCCCGCTGGGCTTCCGCCTCGGCAAGGGCCTCCTGGGCCGCCGCGTACTGGGCCGCCGCCGCCTCGTATTTTTCCTTCGAGGTTGCTTCCTTCGCCATCAGCCGTTCCTGACGATGAAAAGCGCTGCTGGCTTGAGCGAGGGACGCCTCCGTGCGGCGGACATTGGCGGTGGCCTGCTGGATTTTAAGGTCGATTTGGTCGTTCTCCAGACGCAGCAGCACGTCGCCTTGGCGCACGGCGCTGTTTTTCGTCACGTACCACTCGATGATGCGCCCGTCGATAAGGGCCACGGCATCCGCCATGTTCTCGCTGTATAGCCGCACCGCGTCCATCTCCGCTTTGGGACGGAGGGCGCGTTTCTCCGCCCGCGCCCCGGAGAGGCTCAACGCCCGCTCGTCCATGCGCCGGGCGATCTGCTTCTCGTCGCTGACGTTCAGCCAAGTCCCGTAAGCGACGAGAGCCATGGAGAGGGCGAGAATCACCCCGATGCCGATGAAAAAGTACCGCTTCATATCGCTTTCCCCCTATGCCATCCCTCGGGCAATCATCCCATCCATAGTCGATGTTCAATGTAGCGTATCGGAACCGCCGTCCTTCTCCTCGCAGACATTGGAGCCTAAAGCACACTTTATGCCCCACCATCAAAAAGTGTGTCCGAAACTCAAAACACACACTGCGCCATAATGGAAGAATCCTTGAAAAAACACCGTTGCCCCGTATCCTGTTGGCATTTTAGCATTTTCGCGCGGTCAATGCAAACGAGTTCACATTTGACGCGTAATACGCATTGACTGCTTGGAAGACGGGGCGGAAAGAAGAGATGCCTTGTGGGGCATAAAGTGTGCTTTATTTCCCGCCACGCAAAAAAACTCCGCTTGATGTCTATGCCAAGCGGGGCTTTTTCTGTTGCACTTAGATTGTAAATCTAAGGGGGGAAAGAGTTGTATGGATTTCGAAAGGTTGCAAAAGTAACTTTGTTAAGCAGGAATTTCGGAACGAACGTCGAAATATATATAAGGTTTCTAAAAATACCGGAACAGATAGGATGGACGGACATGCGGGGGGCGCAATACCGCAATGAAACAGTTTTCTTTTTGCCTGAAGGATATATCGGAGTTTGACGCTTGGGCGAAGTCGTTTCGCGAGACCTGCCCGCGAAAGGCGCG
>JAGAZS010000165.1 GCA_017939945.1 Schwartzia sp. (in: firmicutes) | reverse complement strand
GGCTCGGGTTCGGGCTCGGGCGTCGGTTCCTCGACGACAGGCTCGGGTTCGGGCTCCGGCGTCGGTTCTTCGACGACGGGTTCCGGTTTCGGTTCCTCGGCAAGAAAGTCGGGAAGCGGTATTGCCTTCGGTTCTTCGACGGCAGGTTCCGGTTCCGGCGCCGGTTTTTCGGTAAGGAAATCGGGAAGCGGTATTTCCTGCGGTTTTTCGTCGGCAGGCTCCGGTATTGGCTGCTTGAGAGCCGGTTCCGCTGTTTCTTCGGCCGGTATGTTCTCCGGCATGGCAACGTCCGGAGGAAGCTCCACTTCCCAAACGACTTTTTCTTCCGGAGCGGGCGGCTGTTCGGTTGCTTCCGGCTCGGGCTCCGGCTCTTTCTCCGGCGATTCCGGTTCGGTTTCCGCTTCGACGTCGTCGGTCTGCCTATCCTCGCCTCCTGCCGCGTATACGACGCGCGCATATTCGCGCCGGAGCAAATATTCATTGACGCCCGTGACAAGCGCCGCCGAGCCGATAACCATGATGATCAGCATCAGCACATGGTTGAAGGTCAGATACACGGACAGCAGAATGGCGGAAAAATTTACGATCAGCGCCATAACGGCGCAAAGCGCAAGCGCCCTGCGGTCAACGGCAAGCCCGAAATGCTGCGCGACGCGCTGTACGAGAAGCACGCTTGCCGCCATGAAGACAACGGCGGCGACAAGAAAGCCCAAAATGATTCACCACACTTGCAGCAATTCCATCAGTTGAATTCGACAGGACGAAAAAAAGTCCTGCCGCTATTTGCGGTTTCTGAAAAAACTCAATCATTTCGTATTATATCACTTGTAAAAAGCCCTGTCCACTGATACGCGCTCTTATCGAACGGAATTTGTGGCGAAGGCAGGGAAAAAGGTTTTTTTGTCGAAAATATTTACGGAAACGCTGAACAAGTCCCGCCGCGCCCCAGCCGGATCTTTTCCCGCCATGCTGCGTCAGATAGCATTCGACGTAGCGCTGCTACGCCTTCACGCTATCTTCCTTGCCTGACGAAAAAATCTCTCGGCAGTGCCACGACTTGACTTATTCATCGTTTCCTTACGATAAATCATTTGATTTCTGGGGAGGAAAACAGCCATGAAGGAGACGACGGTTCGGGTGCTCTGCCCGAACGGCATTCATATCAGTCCGGCGGGCGTGATGGCGAAACTGCTCGCGCCTTTGTCAGCTCATGTTACGATTGTTCGCGGCACGGCGCGGGCCAATGCCGCCGATGTGGACGAGGTGCTTGCCCTTGCGCTTCGGGAAGGAGAGGACGTGACCGTCCGGGCGGACGGGATGGACGCAGACGACGCGACGGAAATCGTCAGCGCGGTGCTTCGCGAGGGCACGAAAATGCTCGCGGGCTATATGGCAAAGAAAAAAGGCGAGCCGCCCTCCGCAAAACAAGGCAAGAGGAAACGGGAAGCCCCCGCCGTGCTTGCCTCGAATATCCATATCGGGCGCATCCGTCAGATCGCGGACGATTTTTCAGCGCAGATCGCTTCCTATATAAAAGGAACGCCGATGGAAGAAGCGCGGCGATTCGGCGAAGCGGTCAAAGCCTTCGACGCGCGCATGGAGGCGGCAAGCCGCGCTTCCGCCCATGCGGGGGAGACGCGCCAGCAGGAGATTCTCGACGGCTATCGGATGATGGCGGACTCGCCGGGATTCCACGCGGAGGTCGGGCGCGCGATCAACGGGGGCGTGTCCGCGCCCGAGGCGGTGCTCGCGGCGAAGGAAAAAATGGCCGAGACCATGCTGCTGCAGGAACGAGCCGGCGACCAACGGGAAATCGGGCGAAGCCTCGCGCGGATCTTGCTCGGCATTCCGGAAACAAAAGACTTTGATGACGGCGCGCCGTTGATTCTCGTTGGCGACGAAATCTCGCCGGAGCAAATGGCCCGTTTTCCCGGAGAACGGCTCGCGGGCATCGTCGAGAGCGGCGGCAGCCCTTCCGGTCACGCGGCGATTCTGGCGAGGATGCGCGGAATTCCTGCGATCCTCGGTTACAAGGACGCGGCGTCGCTGCCTGACGGGGCGACGGCGATTATCGACGGGACCAACGGGACAATTATTGTCGACCCATCCGAGGATGAGCTTCGCGCGGCGCGGGAAAAAATCGAAAAAGAACGGGAGACGGCGCGGCGTTTGCTGGACGAAAACGGTCCCGTCGCGACGAAGGACGGCGTTCCCGTCTCGCTGCGGGCGAATGTCGGCGCGGCGGAGGAAATCGAAGAGGCCCTGAAAATCGGCGCCGAGGGGGTCGGATTGTTCCGTTCGGAATTTTTGTTTCTCGGACGAAATGAACTGCCTTCGGAAGACGAACAGGCGGACGCTTACATCCGAGCCGCCAAAGCCTGCGGGCAATTCCCCTGCGTGATTCGC
>JAGAZS010000164.1 GCA_017939945.1 Schwartzia sp. (in: firmicutes) | reverse complement strand
TTTACTTCGTCGAGTATCGCGAGGCCGTATTTGCCCGATTTTATTTCCCGCGCCGCCTCGTCGAAGCCCGCTTCGATCATTTCCACATAATCCTTCGGCGGCTTCCCCGGTTCGAAAATCACGACGCCGTCGCCCCAGGCCGCTCGCTCCTCCTCGGAGAGCATTCCTTCCGTCGCGACGAAAAAGGGCTTGCCCGTGGTCGAGAGCACGACGCGCGGCGCGAAGCCGCGCAAGACGTCCTGCTCGCTGTAGGCAAGCCCTTTCATGAACTGCATCATATAAACGCGCATCCCCGCGCCCAACGCGCGGACCAGGAGCCCGATCGCCGCCGTGGTCTTCCCTTTGCCCGCGCCCGTGTAAACCTGAAGCATTCTTATCGCCTCGCTTACTTGAAGTCTACAAACTCATTTATCCTTGCCCCGCCCTTTGTCATCGGTTCGACGAAACTCCTGTGGATGTGCAGCACGATGACCCGCGGCTCGTTTGACGCCAGTGCTTTGTCGAACGCCGCCGCGAAGTCGTCGGGCGTCGAGACCTCCTCCGCCTCGATGCCGAAGCTTTTCGCGTAGCCGACGTAATCCATCGGATAGTCGAACTCGCAAGCCGTGTAACGCTCATCGTAAAAAACCTTTTGCAGCTGGCGGATCATGCCGAGACTCGTATTGTCCACGATCAGCGAAATCACCGGCAGGCCGAGCCGGGCAATCGTGTAATATTCGCTGCCTGTCATCTTGATGCCGCCGTCGCCTGCGACATGGATCACGCGCCGGGATTTGCCGAAGGCAATCTGCGCGCCTTCCGCCGCCGGAAGCCCGAAGCCCATCGTGCCGAGCCCGCCCGAGGTCAGCCATGTGCGCGGTTCGTCGATATGCAGATGCAGCGCGCACCACATCTGATGCTGCCCAACGTCCGTCGCGAACGCGAAGGGTTTGCCCGCCGTCGCCCGCGCTACATGGTGCAGCGCCCAGGGAAGCGTCAGACGCGTCACGTTGTAATCGTAGGCGTATTCCTCGCGCCAGTCCTCGATGCGATCCCACCACGCGTCGAGATTCGTCACGGGCTTGCGTTTCATCAACAGGTCGAGGATCGTCTTCATATCGCCCGCGAGACCAATAGAACTGGCGATGTTCTTGTCGATTTCCGCAGGATCGATGTCGATATGGATAAACCTCGTATTCTTCGTGTATTTGTCGAGGCTGCCCGTCTGCCTGTCGGCGAAGCGGCTGCCCACCGCGATAATCAGATCTGCCGCCGCGATGGCGTTGTTCGCTGCTTTCTTGCCGTGCATTCCCGCAAAGCCCAAAAGCTGCGAGTGACCGTACGGCAACGCGCCGATGCCCATCAGGGTTTCCGCGACAGGAAAATGATATTTCTCGACGAATTTCCGGAATTCCTTCGACGCGTTCGCGGAAATGACGCCGCCGCCGGCGATGACTACGGGACGCTTCGCATGCAGCATCACGTCCTCGGCCTCCGCCGCGCAAATCAGGAAGTCCGCGTCCGGCTTACGGTGTATTTTCTTTTCCGGCGGCTCCGGCGTGTAATTCACCTCGGCGAAAAACACGTTGCGCGGCACGTCGACCAGCACAGGGCCGGGACGTCCCGCCTTTGCGATGGCGAAGGCTTCCCGCATGGCCGGAACCAGCTGCTTCGGGTCCTTGAT
>JAGAZS010000163.1 GCA_017939945.1 Schwartzia sp. (in: firmicutes) | reverse complement strand
TATCCGAGGCATTCTGCATATTCCCCGTGAAACTCCGGCATCTCCGGGAAATCCCGCGCCGCCATCATCGCCGCCCTGCGCCGCTCCCTATACATATCCGGCCGCTTTGCCAAAATGCGGAGCAGGATACGGTACGAGCGGCTCGCGTAGGCAAAGGCTTTTCGCCCGCTCTCCACGTCCAGCCAAGCGTATTTCATCGCCTCATCCGCGTCGCCGAGTCCGTCGTATGTCTCCGCCAGATACATATAAATCGAATCCCGCGGCTGCCCGCTTTCCAATTCCTTTTTCAAAAGCGCGAGATTGCGCTCCCCCTTCGCCCGCGAAAGCGTCGCCGAATACCCGGTGTGCATCATCATAAGCTCGTCCCCGGGAACAGCCGCCATGCGACGGATGGACTCGCCGTGATGCCGTGGCTCCTCATGAATCGCGCCTTCATAGGCCAGCCCGTCTACGCGGCGCAAAAGCCTCGGCACATAGGAATCCAGCAGCACCTTTCCCGCGTCCTCGTCCAGCTCCCGTCGCAGGAACATCAGCAGATCCGTATCTTTCCCATAACGCCCGACGACACGCCGGATATTTCCCGCCATACCGTCGGGAAAATACTCGTCCGCGTCCACGACGAGAATCCAGTCCCCCGTCGCTTTTTCAAGAGAAGCGTTCCGCGCCGCCGAAAAATCGTCCCGCCACGGAACGGAAAAAACGCGCGCGCCATATTGTTCCGCAATCTTTATCGTATCATCGGAGGAGCCGGAATCCACCACGACAATCTCATCCACCGCATCCGAAAGGCTTGCAAGCGATCGCGAAAGCCTTGCCGCCTCATTCTTCACGATATAACAGGCGGAAATCCGCATCCGTATCGCCCCTTCTCCGCAAAACTATCTAAACATGTATTATATCAAATTATTGCGACAAAATCACCGTATACTAACGGTTGATAGGACGTTTTTCATGGTGTATAATAGAAATTGTATACAAACAGTCAAGGAGGGGCGTCATGAACTTTATTTTTATTTCCCCACATTCCCCGCGCAACTATTGGTTGTTTTGCGATCGGCTGAAAAAAAACGGTGTGACGGTGCTCGGCATCGGGGACGTCTCCTATGATTCCCTTGAAAAGCATGTCAAGGACTCGCTGACGGAATATTATTACGTCGAATCATTGCACGACTACGATAAAATGTTTCGCGCCGTGGCCTTCCTTTCATTCAAATATGGAAAAATCGACTGGCTCGAATCGCACAACGAGCTTTTCATCCAGCAGGACGCGCGCCTGCGGGAAGACTTCAATATCAAGACAGGCCTTCATCCGGCGGACATCGAGCGGTTCCGCCTGAAATCAGCCATGAAGCCCTTTTACAGGAATGCCCATATCGCCGTGCCGCGTTACGCGGACATTCCCACCATTCGGGAGGCGAAGGCGTTTGCACGCAAAGTCGGATACCCGGTCATCGTGAAGCCGAATTCGGGCACCGGCGCCAAAGACGTCCAGCTGATCAAGACGCCCACCGAACTGGAATGGTTCTTTTGGGAAAAGACCACGGCTTCTTACATCATGGAAGAATACGTCCATGGCAACATTTATTCCTACGATGCGGTTATTAACTCGGACGGCGACCCGTTGTTCGAGTCGATGACGGCATGGCCCCCATCCATCATGGAAATCGTGGAAAAGCAGCTTGACTTCTCTTACTATGTGGCGGCTGAAATTCCCGAAGACCTTCGCAATGCGGGCCGCGCCGCCGTACGTTCTTTCGGTGTCCGCGGACGCTTCGTTCACATCGAATTTTTCCGGCTGACCGAGGACCAGCCCCCTCTCGGCGTGGAAGGAGAGCTCGTTGCGTTGGAGATCAATCTGCGGCCGCCCAGAGGCTACGCCGTAGACATGATGAACTTTGCGCACTCTACCGACGCCTATAAGATCTGGGCCGACATGGTCACGATCAACAGGTGCATCGTCCCCAGAAGGACCGATCACCGTTTCTGCGTCTTCGCAGGACGGCGAAGCAGCCACGCTTACCTTCACTCCCATCCGGAAATCCTCGAACGCTACAAAACGAGCCTGGTGCTGCAAGAAGCAATCCCGCCCCAACTGCAGCTGCAGATGGGCAACTATATGTATGCCGCCCGTACGAAAACGAAAGAAGAAGCG
>JAGAZS010000162.1 GCA_017939945.1 Schwartzia sp. (in: firmicutes) | reverse complement strand
GCTGGACGCGCTGGGAGACAACAACCCGTTGCCAAACTCCTTTGAAGTCCGCGTCAACCGCCCCGACATGGTAAAGACGGCGGCGGAAGCCATCCAAGCAATGCCGGGCGTGGAGACGGCGAAATACGGGCAGGACGTGGTCGAGCATCTTTTCGACATCACACGGCTCGTCCGGCTCTTCGGCCTCGCGCTGATGTTCGTGCTGGCGCTGGCGACGCTCTTCATCATTTCCAATACGATCCGATTGACGGTCTTTGCGCGGCGCAAGGAAGTCGCAATCATGAAATATGTCGGCGCGACGGATTGGTTCATCCGTTGGCCGTTCCTTTTGGAGGGCGTCGTGCTCGGCTGCCTCGGCGGCGTAGTGGCGGCGCTGGCGCTTCGCGGCGTCTATCGCATCATCGCGGCAAAGATTTACGATACGCTGGCGTTTTTCCCTCTGATTCCCGAGAACCCGTTCCTGCATTATGTGACCGCCGCGATCCTCATCTGCGGGATGCTGATCGGCGCGCTGGGCAGCACGATCTCGCTGAAGCGGTTCCTGAATGCGTGAAGGCGGGGAGGCCAAGCGATGAAGAATTGGAAAACGCGTGCCGCGGCCGCGTCCCTTGCCCTGCTGTTCTGTTTCTCCCCCGCATCTTACGCGCTGGCGGACGAGACGGAGGATCTGGAATCGCAGCTTGAGGACCTGCAAAGGCAAGCGGAACAACAGCAGGCAGAAACAGACAGGCTGAGCGAACGGATCGGCACGGTCTCGGAGCAGCTCCGCGAGCTTTCGGCGGACGTGAAAGAGGCCGAGATGGATTACAACGCCATCGCAAAAGAGCTTGAAGCGACGGAAATGCGCATCGAGGAAAACCAGGAGCTTTTGGAGGAAACCGAGCTCGAGCTCTCAGACAAGCTGGCGCAGCTTCGCGGGCGTATCCGGAACGTCTATATGCACGGGCAGGTCAGCTATATCGACGTATTGCTCGGAGCGAAGGATTTTTCGGATTTCCTGACGCGCATGGACCTTTTCAAACGCGTCATCGCCAGCGACTATAAACTGGTGCAGACGGTGCTGGAATCCAAGCGCGTCGTCGAGGAAACCCGCGCCGCGCTGGAGCGTCAGCGCGCCGAAGAGGAACGTCTCGCGAAGGACGCGGAAGAGAAGCACATGGAGCTTCTCCTGAAGAAGCGTGACAAGGACAAGCTGCTCGAAATGATGGAGTACGACCGCGAAGTATCGCAGCGCGCTTATGACGAGCTGATTGCGGCCTCTGCCGAGGTCGAGCGGTTGATCCAGGCGAGCCGCTATCGTTACCAATTCCCGGGCGGCGGTTCCGGCGCGATGATCTGGCCGCTTGTCGGAGAGATCACTTCGGAATACGGCTGGCGTACGCACCCGATTTACGGCGACAGCCGCTATCACAGCGGCATGGACATCGGCGGCGACTACGGCGACCCGATTGTCGCGGCGGCGGCCGGCATCGTGACGTATTCGGGCTGGATTTCCGGTTACGGCTACGCGGTCATCATCGATCACGGCGGCGGCATCTCGACGCTGTACGGGCACAACGAAGCGTTGGCGGTGGCCGAGGGCCAGACCGTATCGCAGGGGCAGGTCATCGCGTACTGCGGCTCGACGGGCAACTCCACCGGCCCGCACTGCCATTTCGAAGTGCGCGAGGGCGGCGAGCCTGTGGATCCTATGGGGTATTTGTAATATAATTCGGAGGCTTGAGCTTTGATAGGAAAAATCATCAAATGGCTCTTCTTCGCGACGCTGTCCGTATTCACGGCAGTCATCCTGCTCGCGACGGCGATCGTGTACGCGCTCGATCTGAACAACGCGAAAACTTCGCAGCTCGCGCGTTTTTTCGCCACCATGCGCTTCATCGAAACGCAGTATGTGGACGAGGTCGATCCGGCCAAGCTGATCGACGGCGCGATTTCCGGCATGGTGCGCTCGCTGGGCGATCCGCATTCCGCCTATCTCGACCCGGCGACGTACCAAAAGCTCAAGGAGCATTCGGAGGGGACGTTCGGCGGCATCGGCGTCGTGATGGGATTTGACGAAGCCGACGTGCGCGTGATTTCCGTCATGGAAGGCACGCCGGGCGAATCGGTGGGACTCAAGGCGGGAGACCGCATTCTGCGCGTGGACGGCGAAGCAACGAAAGGAATGGAGCCGGAACTTGTCGCCGCCTCTATCCGGGGCGAAGCGGGCACCGAAGTCGTGCTGACCATCGGACGGAACGGCGAAGCCGACAAGGACTACGCCATCACCCGCGACCATATCCGCGTGAAGACCGTCGCGGGGCGAATGCTCGAAAACGAGCCCGGCGTCGGCTATATCCGCATCGTGCAGTTCAGTGAAAACACGGGCAAGGAATTCAGGGACGCATTGAATTCGCTGAAAGAGCAAGGGTTACAGGGATTGATCATCGACCTTCGGGCGAATCCCGGCGGTCTTCTGACGACCTGCGTGGAAATCGCGAAGGAAGTCGTCCCGGCGGGGCTGATTGTTTCCGTCGTCAATCGGGACGGCTCGAAAGAGGAGTACTATTCGGAGCTGACGGGCGATTTGATTCCTCTGGTGGTGCTGATCGACAACAACAGCGCCAGCGCGTCGGAAATCCTCGCAGGCGCGCTTCACGATACGAACGCTGCGACGCTCGTCGGCAAGACGTCCTACGGCAAGGGCTCGGTGCAGGTCATCATGCCGATTCCCGGACAGGACGACGCAGTGAAACTGACCATCGCGCGTTACTACACGCCCAGCGGAGAAAGCATACAGGACACGGGCGTCCGCCCCGACGTCGAGGTCGACCTTCCCGAGGATGCGACGGAGGATACGCAATACCTCGCCGCTGTCAGCCAGATCAAGGCGAAGCTCGGACAACTTGCACCACAGCAGCCCATGCAGCAATTACACCCCGCGCAATAACCGTTCCCGGCCCAGTAATCTGGGCCGGATTTTTTTGCTATTTTGCACCATCTGCGAATAAAATATATTTTTTCTTCATAAACTCTTTCAATTTGAAACAGAATCGGCTATAATACCCCCAGGGGTATATTTTCGGACGTCGCCGTATTATTCCGGCGACGGACACGAAAAAGCCGTATGAGCAATGTTTTGATCTGGAGGGATTAGTATGGCAGGAGTTGTCATGGGACGCCGTGAGAGAAAAAAGCTGCAATCGAAGCAGACCATTCTTGCGGCGGCTGTGAAGCAGTTCATGGCAAAAGGCGTAAAGGAAACGTCCATTGCCGACATCATGGGAGAAGCTGAACTTGGAGTCGGCACATTCTACAATTATTTTGAATCGAAAGAGGCTTTGCTTCTTTGCCTCTTGGAACAGATTGTCGAGGATACCCGGCATCTGGCCGACCGCCGCATGGCAGAAAGAGTCCCCGCGTCCGATGTGCTGGTGGAGACTCTCCTTTTGACGGCGGAGAAACTGGACGCGAACCGTTTCGTGCTCCCGCTCTTTTTGCGCGCAGCGGACCGCTCCTCGATGCCGCGCCCGAAGCGCGACATGATCCCGAAAATGGCTCCGGCCTTCCGCAGCGTATTCACCGACATTGTAAAATACGGACAGACGCGCAAGGATTTCCGCGGAGACGTACCGGCGGAAATCGTCACGGAGCTGTTCCATTCCATCTTCCAGGCGGCGGCCTTCAGCTCGCTGGCCATCCCGTTCACGCACAACGTCAAGATGAAAATCGAGCTGCTGTTGCTGGGACTGGAGCCGAAAAAGTAAATCAAAATCGAATAAGCGGTTATAAAGCTTCGATGATATTCACCGAAAGGGCTTTATAACCGCTCTTTTTTTTGCTATGATAAAAAGAATGAATCATCGTCATTTTTTAGGAATCCGATATCTGCTTAAGGAGAAGAACCAATGATCAGCGTCACGAAGCTGCTTTTGGCAAAGGAATATCAAGGGGACGAGCTGCGCTACCGCAAGGGCGCGGCAACGATGAAACACGGCGCCAGCGCGGGCTACGGGCCCGTCGTGGCGTGGAACATGACCCGCACCTGCAATCTGCATTGCCGCCATTGCTATATGGACGCGGACTCGAAAAAGCACGCCGGGGAACTGACGACGGAGGAAGCAAAACATTTTATCGACGACTTGGCGGCGTTTCGTGTGCCGGCGCTGCTGCTTTCCGGCGGCGAGCCGCTGGTCCGGCAGGATTTTTTCGAGCTGGCGGGATACGCCTCGGCGCACGGCGTACGCCCTACCCTTTCGACGAACGGCACCTTGATCGACGAGGACGCCGCGAAAAAAATCAAGGCCGCTGGCGTCGCTTATGTCGGCGTATCTCTGGACGGGCCGCAGCACGTCAACGACGAATTCCGCGGAAAAAAAGGCGCGTACGGTGCGGCGATGCGCGGCATACAGAACTGTGTTGCCGTCGGTCAGCGCGTCGGGCTGCGCTTCACGATCAACAAAGCGAATGTCGATCATCTCGACGAGATTTTTGACTTCATCGAGCAGGAGCATATCGACCGCGCCTGCTTTTACCATCTCGTCTACGCGGGCCGCGGCGAAGCGATGGTGGACGAGGACGTGACGCCGGAGGAATCGCGCCGGGCGATGGATACGATTATCCGGCGCACGCGGGACTATGAGGAACGCGGTCTGGAAAAAGAAATCCTGACCGTGGACAACCACTGCGACGGCGTGTATCTCTATCTGACCGCGAAGCGGGACGGCGACGAAGCGCTGGCTGCGCGGATTTTGGATTTGATTTCGATGAACGGCGGGAACCGTTCCGGCATCGCCTTCGGAGAGGTCGATCCGGAAGGCAACGTACATCCCGACCAGTTCACGCGGCACCACACCTTCGGCAACGTACGGGAGCGTCCTTTCGGCGAGATTTGGAAGGACGAATCGAACCCGATTCTCGCCGGACTCAAAGACAGAAAACCGCTTTTGAAAGGCCGCTGCGCAAAGTGCCGGTTCCTTGCCCAGTGCAACGGGAATTTCCGCACGCGGGCCGAGGCACGGACCGGAGACTATTGGGAATCCGATCCGGCCTGCTACCTGACCGACGAGGAGATCGGGCTATGATCGTTTCCTGGAACACGACGAACGCCTGCAATATGTATTGCGCCCACTGCTACCGCGACGCGGGCTGCAAAGCGGAGGACGAGCTTTCCACCGCCGAGGCGAAAAAAATGCTCGGCGAGATCGCGCGGGCAGGCTTCAAGATCATGATCTTTTCCGGCGGCGAGCCGCTTTTGCGCCCCGATATTATCGAATTGGTTCGTCATGCATCAGGACTCGGGCT
>JAGAZS010000015.1 GCA_017939945.1 Schwartzia sp. (in: firmicutes) | reverse complement strand
CGACGTCTATGTCAAGGCGGCGGGCGGCATCCGCATCGACGAGCCCGCCGCTGATCTCGGCCTTTGCGTGGCAATGGCGTCGAGCTTCGCGAACCGCCGTCCGCGTCCGAAGACGATCATTTTCGGCGAGGTCGGCTTGTCAGGCGAGGTGCGCGCGGTGGGGCAGGCGGAGACAAGGCTGCGCGAAGCGGCGCGTCTCGGTTTCGAGGCCGCTGTGCTGCCGGAGAAAAACGCCCGTGCATTGAAAGGCACAAAGACGGGAATCAAGCTGCTGCCTGCTGCGACTGTTGGAGATGCGCTGAAGCTGGCGCTGCCGAAAAAAGAGAAAAACGAATAAAAGTTGCATGGGAACCGCCGCGACGAAAAAATGTCGTGGCGGTTTTTCGTTCCTTTGTGTTGCAAGGAAAGAAGAGGAGTGTTAAGCAAAATCGTAAAATCGAACAATCTTTTTAATATTTTTTGTTCACGAACAGACAAAAGTATGGTACAATAATGAAAGTTTGAACGGGAGAGCGAGGGGCGTCATGCGGATTATTACCGGCAGGGCGCGGGGCGCTCGATTGAAAACGCCGAAGGGGCTTTTGACTCGTCCGACTTCGGACCGTGTGAAGGAATCGCTGTTCAGCATTCTCGGCGGGCGCGTCGTCGGACGGCGGGTGCTCGATCTCTTCGCGGGAACGGGCAGCCTTGGGCTCGAAGCGTTGTCGCGGGGCGCGGCGTCGGCGGTCTTTGTGGACAGTGCGACGGAACATGTTTTGCGGGAAAACGCGGAGCATACCCGTTTGAACGAAACGGCGCGTATCCTTCGGGGCGACGTTTTTTCGGTGTTGTCCCGACTGGCGGCGGAGGGCGCGCTATTCGATCTCGTGTTCTGCGATCCGCCTTATCATAAGGGGCTTTGGGAGCGTGCGCTTACGGCTCTCGATGCGTCGCCGATTCTTTCGGAAGGCGCGCTGGTCATTGTGGAAAGCGGCGAGGACGAAAAAGAGGTTCCTGCGCTTTCGAGGCTTTCCCTCGTGCGGGAGGAACGCTACGGACATACCACGCGGATGCGTATTTTTGAAATACTGGAGGAAGTGGGATGAGGAGAGCAGTCTGCTCCGGCAGCTTCGATCCGGTGACGATGGGGCATATCGATGTGTTCGAGCGTGCGAGCCGCATGTTTGACGAGATCATCGTCGGGGTGTTCCACAATATCCGCAAGGAACCGTTTTTCAGCGTCGATGAGCGCGTGCGGCTGATCCGGGAGTCCACCGGGCATATCCCGAATCTTTCGGTGCATTCGTTTTCCGGTCTTTTGCCGGACTATATGCGCGAGGCGGGAGCCAGTGTGATCGTGCGCGGGCTTCGGTCCGTGACGGATTTCGAGTATGAGCTCCAGCAGGCGCAGATGCTCAAGCATATCGCGCCGGATATAGAGACGGTCTTTATCCTGACTGGGCAGGAGTATTATTTCGTCAGCTCATCGGGCATCCGGGAACTGGCGGTGTTCGGCGGGGACATTCACGGCCTTGTGCCGATGTGCGTAGAGGAGGCCATCATCAAAAAGATGAAGGCTTGTAAATGAAATAGATATATTATTTGCAAGAAAGCAGGATGAGAACATGTCGGTAAGCACAATTTTGGATGAGATTGAAAATCTTGTTGTCGATGCGAAGCGGATGCCGCTGACGAACAGCATTTTCATCAGCGAGTCGGATTTGGTGCGTTTGTTGGACAATCTGCGGCAGGAGCTGCCGAACGAGCTGGCCAACGCGCAGGAGATCATGGACAGCCGTGACGAGATCATGAACCAGGCACGCGGCGAGTCGGAGCAGATTATTTCCCGCGCGAAAGAGACCGCGGACCAGATGGTTGATCAGAGCAAGATTGTCCAGGAGTCGCAGGAAAAAGCGCAGCTCATTATGGAGCAGACGAAGGCGCAGTCGAAGGAATTGTTCGAGAATTCCTATCAGCAGGCGCGCCAGCTCCGCGTGAATGCGAACAATTACGCGAGCCAGGTCTTCGATCATTTGATTCTCAATGTCGGGAACGCGCTGGAGGTTTTGAAGCAGGCACGGGACGAGCTGCAGAAGATGCCCGTCGAGCCGGAAATGCCGCCTGCGGAGCCGCAGCCGATGGCGCCGGCGGAAATCCCCGAGGCATAAAAAGGAGAAGCCCTTTCCTTGCGGAAGGGCTTTTTTTGTAAAGGAACTTTCTTGCAACAGTTCCGAAAGAAGGTGCCCACTTTGAATAAGGAAGAAATTTGCGCGTGGCTGGAACGGTACCGGCAGGGCGAGGCGTCGCTGGAAGAGAGCGCCGACGCGCTTTCGCGTTTGCCCTATGAGGATATCGGGTTCGCGCAGATCGACCACCATCGGGAGATGCGGCAGGGCTTTCCCGAGGTGATTTACGCGGAAGGAAAGACGAAGGAGCAGACGCGCGCGATTTTTCTGCGGCTTTTGGCGGAAAGCAAAAAGAGCGTGATGGCGACGCGTATTTCTTCGGAGATGGCTGCGTATGTGCGGGAAAAAGCGCCGGAAGCGGTTTACGACGAGGCGGCGCGAATCCTGTATGTCCGACGGGAAACGGAGAACGTGGACGAGACGCGGCGCGTGCTGGTGCTGACGGCGGGGACCAGCGACATCCCCGTGGCGCGGGAAGCTGCGTTGACGGCGGAACTGATGGGGAACGCGGTGGACGCTTGTTTCGACGTCGGCGTAGCGGGCATCCATCGTCTGTTTGCCCATGAAGAAGAAATCCGGCGCGCGAATGTCATCATCGTCGTCGCCGGGATGGAAGGCGCGCTGGCCAGCGTGGTGGGCGGCATGACGGCGCGTCCGGTGATTGCGGTGCCGACCAGCGTCGGCTACGGCGCCGGCTTCCACGGATTGTCGGCGCTGCTGGCGATGCTCAATTCCTGCGCGGCGGGCGTCGCGGTCATGAATATCGACAACGGCTACGGCGCGGGCGTGCTCGCGAGCAAGATCAACAAGATGAGGTGAAGACGGCAATGAAAGCGATTTATCTGGACTGTTTTGCCGGAATCAGCGGCAATATGCTGCTCGGCGCTTTTTTGCAGGCGGGATTGCCGGAGGATTATTTGACAGGGGAGCTCAAAAAAGTACTGCTGCCGGGGGAATTTTCCGTCGAGGTCTCGGACGTCTCGAAGAACGGGATTCGCGCTAAATATGTGCGGGTGCTGGTCGAAGGCGAGCCGGCGGAATTCCATGCGGTCGGTCAGCCGGGGCACGAACATGAACATCATCATGACCATGAGCATGAACACAAACACGAACACGGGCATCACGCGGAGCATCATCATGCGCACCGCACCATGGCAACGATACGGAAAATGATCGAGGCCTCGGCGCTGGGCGGGAATGTGAAGAAAAACAGCCTCGCGATTTTCGAAGAGTTGGCGAAGGCGGAGGGCAAGGTCCATGGGGTTGCTCCCGACGAGGTGCATTTCCATGAGGTCGGCGCGACGGACTCGATTGCCGATATCGTCGGCACGGCAATAGCGCTGGACTATTTCGGCGTGGAAAAGGTATTTGTATCGCGGGTCAATACCGGCAGCGGTTTCGTCGAGTGCGCCCACGGCACGATGATGGTGCCCGCTCCGGCGACGGCGGAGCTTTTGGCGGGCTTCCCGTTCTACCATGCGGCGGACGCGAAGGAGATGACGACGCCGACGGGCGCGGCGGTGATCCGCGCGCTGGCGACGTTTGCCGAGAATCTGCCCGGGGATTTCCAGCCGGAGCAGATCGCTTACGGTGCGGGGACAT
>JAGAZS010000161.1 GCA_017939945.1 Schwartzia sp. (in: firmicutes) | reverse complement strand
CTGCCTATGTTCTCAATCGCGTCTATCGTCGGAATCACCGGATACCCTGCCAGCGTCAGGTCGATCAGGTATTGCTTGCCGCACATATCGGCCTTTCCCGTAAAGTCGTTGAAAGTCCTGAGCTTGTTTTTCCGGACCCTTTGCACGAAGGAGGCGTAAATGTCCTTGAAGCCGCTGACCGCCCCGGTATTCCGAAACACCACCAGGTCGGCCGCCGATTCAAAGGCTTCGGAATTTTTTGGGTGGCATATCGCTATGTCGAAATGTTCCTTGAGCCGTCCGGTGATGTATAAATCTTCCTCGTAATACCGTCGGCCCTTGGCTTCATAATACAAATCGGTCAGGTACAAGATCTTTTTCATGTCCGTCCTCCCGTTTCGTGCTCCGCCTGATGCGCGGGAAAATTTTTCAAAAATGCGTCTGCCGGGATTTTGCCGCCCGGGGAGGCAACGACAAAATCATCATCGAACCGCTCCTCGGCAATTTTGTGCAGGATGCCGTATTCCCCGTGCAGTATCGTCATCGTTCCGGAAAGTATCTTCACCAGCGGGGCCACATATTCCTCCACCGCCCGCACGTTATAGCAGCCCGTGTCGATAATGTAGAATTTGTTGCACGTTTTGTACAGGCGCCGCAAATAATCTTCGGCACCCTCGCGTCCCATTTTTTCCGTCAGTTTGTCAAGATCGATTTCGGATTCCTTGGTGCACTCCATCCAGCTTTCCGTGAAGTAAACACCGGAAATGTCCCGCTCGAGGGACGCGAGGCTGTCCCTGGAGAGTAGGACGTCGAGGCAGTCCCGCGTACGCGGCACGATTAGCTTTGACGAGGCTGCGCGGAGCCCTGCGGTCCCACCGCCGCATCCGCTGATGCAAAGGACAATTTTATCCACATTGTAAAAATGATCGATCATATCCTGCAAATATTCGTGCAACTCTTTCGGGACACTGTGCAGCCGCCGGGGAATAAAATACACGACGGCCTCCGAGGAAGCCGCCGCAAGTGCAGACTGCAATTCCCCGCGCAACGTCGGGCAGGATAAGATCACCGTATTTGGCATACCGATACCACCTTTGCGAACAGGCTAAATACATAAATATTATTCGCCGCGCCTGTCGTTTTTCCTCTTTATGGCATGTTCTTTTTTGCCGATTCTCAGTTTTTTCATCACTTTTCAACTTTCTTATCTTGCCATTTGGTTTGCAAGGGATGTTTGTGGGGGGAATTTCAATAACGCTTTCATGTTTGTACAGTCGTTTTTCAGATTCCTTTCATATAATTTACATCGTTCGTTGGGAAATTGCGATGGACATAATCTTCAGTGTTTCCGCACTTTTCCGGCATAAAAGAATGTTTGGGGACGGCAGGATTTTTTCCAATCGTGTCGTATATAATAAATGTGATTTACAGATGCCGTATGGAAGAAAAGTTCCAACCGTGCGTTTGGAAAAAGCCGAATCCGGGAATCGGAGTGGGGGAACCAAAATGATTGGGAAGCGCAATCGGGCGTGTTCTTTTGGGGTGAATGCGTTGTTCCGTTTGGGGAAATTTGCAGGGGCAGCTTCTCTGTCCTAACCCGGCAGCTAACCTCGCAGGCGAAAGAGAGAGGAGAAAGTTTATTGGGTAAGTGGAAGAATCGTGTCTTGGCTGTTTCTATGGCGTGCATGTGTTGGTGCTCGGTCGCGGGGGCGGAGTCGCTTCAGGTCGGCGATCAGGGCAATGATGTGGCGGAGATTCAGGCGGAGCTTGTTCGTATCGGTTATGATGTGGTGCCGGACGGGGATTTCGGTCCCGCGACGGTGGAGGCAATCAAGGATTTCCAGACGGCGCACGGGATGGACGCAGACGGTGCGGTAGGGCCGTCGACTTACGAGGCGCTGCTCGGCAAGGCGATGCCGGAGTCGGTCAGCCGCGGATCGAATTATGTTTCCCGTCGTATCGTGCAGACGGCGATGGCGTATCTCGGCGTTCCGTATTCTTTCGGCGGTACGTCGCCCAGCGGGTTTGACTGCTCCGGCTATGTGCGGTACGTTTTCGCGAACGCGGGTATTTACCTGCCGCGTGCGGCGGACGAGCAGTACGAGGTCGGGCGTCCGGTTCCGATGAGCGCGCTGCGCACGGGCGATCTGGTGTTTTTCTCGACGTATGAGTACGGCGCGTCCCATGTGGGCATTTACCTGAGCGACGGGAATTTCATTCACGCGGCGTCGAGCATCGGCGTTTCCATCGCGTCGATTTACGATCCGTACTACTGGGGCGACCGTTATATCGGAGCGCGTCGCGTGCTGTAAACTTGCTTTTCGAGAGAGGCTTTAGCCTCTCTTTTTTTATGCCTATTTTAATTCCTATTGACAAGGTGGGGAATTGAGTATATCATAGACAAGGCATAGGGAAAACTTATAGGAAACGGAGGCTGCGCTATGATATATGCGGACAATGCGGCGACGACCCAGATGAGCCGGAAGGCCATCGAGGCGATGCTGCCTTATATGGAGGAGGTTTGGGGAAATCCCTCGAGCCTTTATGTTTTCGGGCAGAAGGCGAAGGAAGCTTTGGACGAAGCGAGGGAACGGGTGGCGGCCTGCCTCGGGGCGAGCGCCGGCGGGATTTATTTCACGTCCGGCGGAAGCGAGGCGGACAATCAGGCGATTCTCTCCGCGGCAAAAGCGGGGGAGAAGAAGGGGAAGAAGCATATCATTTCCACGGCGTTCGAGCATCATGCGGTGCTGCACACTTTGGAAAAGCTGAAAAAGGACGGGTTCGAGATTGAGCTTCTGGACGTCCACGAAAACGGGATCGTCAGCCCCGAACAGGTGGCGAAGGCAATCCGCGACGATACCGCTCTTGTGACGATCATGTACGCGAACAACGAGATCGGTTCCGTCCAGCCCATTGCGGAAATCGGCGCGGTCTGCCGCGAACGCAGGGTGCTGTTCCATACGGACGCGGTACAGGCGGCGGGGCATTTGCCGATCGATGTGCAGAAGCAGAATATTGATATGCTGTCCCTTTCCGGGCACAAGTTCCACGGACCGAAAGGCGTCGGCGTGCTGTACGCGCGGAAGGGAATCCCGTTGACGAACGTCATTGAGGGCGGCGCACAGGAACGCGGCAAGCGGGGCGGCACGGAAAACGTGCCGGCGATCATGGGCATGACGGCGGCGTTGGAGGACGCCTGCGCGCATATCGAGGAAAACAACGAGAAGATTTTGAAGCTGCGGGAACGGCTGGTAGAGGGTCTGACAAAAATTCCCCACAGCGTGCAGAACGGGGACAGGGAACATTTCCTGCCGGGAACGATCAGCTTTTGCTTCGAGGGCATCGAGGGCGAGAGCCTGCTGCTTCTTTTGGACGACAAGGGAATCTGCGCCTCCTCCGGCTCGGCCTGCACGTCGGGCTCCCTCGACCCGAGCCATGTGCTCCTTGCTATCGGCAGGCCGCATGAGGTCGCTCACGGCTCGCTGCGGCTGTCCATCGGCGAGAACAACACGGAGGAGGATGTGGATCAGATCTTGAAGGCGGTGCCGGAGGTCGTCGGGTATCTTCGCGGGATTTCCCCGCTCTGGAAGGACAAGCTGGCAGGAAAGAGAGAATTTTTGCTGCCGGAATGAAAAAAGAGAAATAGGGAGGCATTTGGATATGTCATTATACAGTGAAAAAGTGATGGATCATTTCCGCAACCCGCGCAACGTGGGGAGCATGGAGAATGCCGACGGCGTCGGCGAGGTCGGCAACGCGAAGTGCGGCGATATCATGAAGATTTATTTGAAGATCGACGACAATGTGGTGACCGACGTGAAGTTCGAGACCTTCGGCTGCGGCTCGGCCATCGCGTCCAGCTCGATGGCGACGGAGATGATCAAGGGAAAGCCGCTGGACGAGATATTGACGGTCACGAACAAGGCGGTGACGGAGGCGTTGGACGGTCTGCCCGCCCACAAGCTCCATTGTTCGGTGCTGGCGGAGGAGGCAATCCGCGCGGCGGTCAAGGACTACTACGACAAGAACGGCATTGCTTATGACGCGGCGCAGTTCTCCACGTCCTGCGCCGCCTGCCACGCGTGAACACGGCGGATGTGCCGGAGGTGGGAAAGAAATGACGCTTCTTCAACTGAAATACGCGCTGGCTGTCGCGAAGTACGGATCTGTGAGCCTGGCGGCGCGGCATCTGTTCATTTCACAGCCGAGCCTGACCGAGTCGTTGTCCTCGCTGGAGCAGGAAATCCAGCAGACGCTTTTCGTCCGAAGCTCGCGCGGCATGAAACCCACCGACGTGGGGCGGAATTTTCTCGGCTACGCGCGGCAGGTCGTCGAGCAGATGCGGCTGCTGGAAGATCGTTACAGCGGCGAGAGCGGCAAACGGTACTTTTCCGTCTCGACCCAGCATTACACCTTTGCGGCCAGCGCGTTTGTCGAGCTGGTCAAGGCGCACGGCGGCGACGATTACGAGTTTTCGCTGTTGGAGGAGCGCACCGCCAAGGTCATCGAGAACGTCAAGAATTTCAAAAGCGAAATCGGCGTCCTCTATATGAGCCGTTCCAATGAGTCGATGCTCCGGAAGCTTTTGAAGGACAGCCGCCTCGTTTTTTCGCCGCTGTTCATGGCGCGTCCCCATGTGTTCCTGTATCGCAAGCACCCGCTGGCGAAGCGGGCGTCCGTCAGTTTCGAGGATTTGGAGTCTTTTCCCTGCGTCACTTTCGACCAAGGGGAAGAGAACCCGTCGTACTTTGCCGAGGAGATCGGCAGCGACCGCCAGATGAAGCGGCGTGTCCTCATTACCGACAGGGCGGCGGTGGTGAATTTTTTGATGGAGCTCGACGCCTATATCGTGACGACGGGCGTCCTGCCGTCGTTCCTGCACGGGCGCGACATCATAGCCGTTCCTGTTGATTCGGACGAGGTCATGACCGTCGGCGTGATTCGCCACGCCGATCGCAGGGCTACCGAGCTGGGGCATGCTTTCATAGCGTCTTTGGAGGAAACCGTCGCGAAGATGGGGCTGACGAGGCCGAAATAGGGATGCAGGATTCAATATTTGACAGGAATAAATCTGAAATGGGAAACCGTAAACAGAACTTTATGGAAATCAGGGTGTTTCCGTAAAGTTCTTTTGCAATATGTATGAAAGGGGATTCTGTTCATGACAAGATCCGAAACTTTTGCGGCTTCGCGCATTTCTGCCCGTGACATCTGCGTAGCGGGCGTGATGGCGGCCCTCGTTTTTATTGCGACGCTTGTGCCGCAGATTCCGATTCCGCTGGGGTACGCGCATCTCGGCGACGGCGCGATTTTCCTAGCCGTGTTTCTGACGGGGCGCAGGGCGGGGATTTTCGCCGGAGCCTTCGGTTCAGCGCTGGCCGACCTGGCGGGAGGATTTCCGGTCTGGATTCTGCCGACGCTCGTGATTAAGGCGCTCATGGCGGAAATATTCTTCCGTGTGGCGCTGGACGGAAACGAAACGCCGAAATTTTCCTCGCCGCGCGTCTTGGGCGGCATGGTGGTCGCGTGCCTGTTCATGACGGCAGGCTACACGTTGGCAGGCGCGCTCCTTTATGACAGCATGGCTCTCGGTCTCGCCTCTGTGCCGGGGCTGCTCGTCAAAAGCTCGGTCAATATCGCCGCCGCGGTTCTCGCGGGCGGTGCGCTGAGCCGTGCCGGGCTTCCCCGGTGATGGATGAAATGATATAATAAGTCTGAAATGTCTCTCGTCTCTATAGGCGGGGGTGTATGTCGGAGATTGAAGGGAGTTTTAATCTCTTTCCGAACGTACGCCTTGTTGAAATGCTTAATGGATTTACGGCATTTTAATGAACGCGGAATGGGGGGTGGATCGTGGAAGAAAAACTGCGTGCGTTGATTGACCGCTTGAAAGCCTGCGGCAGCCTTGTTGTCGCGCTTTCCGGCGGCGTGGACAGTTCGACCCTGGCGAAGGCGGCGGTTCTCGCGCTGGGGGAGAAAGCTGCAGCTGTTACTGCGCGGTCGGAGTTTTTGTCGGCTGACGAATTGGCCGACGCGGTGGCAATGGCGCGGGCGGCCGGGATCCGTCATATCGTCGTCGACGCCCGCGATCTCGACGATCCCGATGTTGTCAGGAACGACAAGGAACGCTGTTATTACTGCAAGCGCGGGCGTTTTGAAAAGCTTTGCGCGTGGGCGAAAGAAAACGGCTTTGCCTATGTGGCCGACGGCGGCAATCTCGACGACAAAGGAGACTATCGCCCCGGTATGAGGGCCGTCGAGGAACTGGCGCCGACGGTGATTTCCCCGTTCATGGAATGCGGCTGGACGAAAGCGGATATTCGCGCCCGGGCGCGGGCGTGGGGACTTGCCGTTGCGGATAAGCCCAGCGCCGCTTGTCTTGCTTCCCGCGTGGAGTACGGACTTCCGTTGACCGCGGAAAGGCTCGGCGCGGTGGAGGCGGCGGAAAAGATTCTTCGTCCGTTCGCCAAAGGGCAGCTTCGCGTCCGTCATCACGGCAATCTTGCGCGGATCGAAGCCGAGCCGGACACGTTCCGCGACATAATCGCGCACCGCGAGGAAATTGCCGCCGCGCTGAAAAAACTCGGCTTCACTTACACGGCCCTCGATCTTGTCGGCTATCGCACAGGCAGTACGAACGAAGCGCTTTGAAAATGCAGGGATGCCAAAATTCCGCAGGCAATACTCCATTGACAAAGTATGATTTGCGCTATATAATACCCTTCATAGGAAGCGCCAATATTAGAAATGCCGAAGGGGGAATGGGATATGGAGCAGAAGCGCGGGCTCCGTCCCGGTGAGATTCCCGGCGGGGCGATGGCGTTTATCGCGCGGGGGCTGTCGGAGATCGGCAGCGGGCGGATTGTCTTGACCGCGCAGGATTCGCGGCTGGTCTCGGTGGAGCGCGAGGAACGCATCGGCGGCGACGCGCTTTTCTCGGCGCGGGCTGGAAAGGCGAACACGACGGGCGGCGGGCCGTTGCCTGAGAAGATCCGCCAGTCGTTTCAGGATTTGCCTTACGGGCAGGTCATCATCACGTTGAAGGACGGCGCGGTGCGGCAGGTGGAGCGTTTGACGCGAAGCCGCTTCACGGGGCTGGACGGCGAAGGAATTTAATAAGAATAAGCTGACCGAAAAAACGGAGGCTTCAAGAGAACGCGAATGCGTTTGTCTTGAAGCCTCTTTTTGTTTCGGGACGGCTATCGAAATGGGGGAGCAATGTGGACAAACAAGAACTCGTCTCGCTGAAGGCGAAGCTGAAACGAAAAGCGAAGTCGCTGGACATGAATCTTTTCGGCGTGGCCGATGTGGAGCGTTGGGCGTCAAGGCCGATTTATGGAACGCAAAAAGGCGGCGCCGTCACGATGGAGCGAAAACCGATCACGCCGAAGGAATACTGGCCGCAGACGATCTGGCCCTGGGCGCGGCGTGTGATCGTTATGGGCGTGCAGATCTTTCCGTCGATGATCGAGACGACGCCCTCGGTGGTCTATTCGGAGCTTTACAATACGACGAACCGGTTTCTTGATGAAGCGGCCTATCGTATCGCGAACGTGCTGAACGAGCAGGGCTTCCGCGCGCATTTTTTCCCGCGGGATTGCTACGGCGACATCTCGGTGCTTGTGAAAAAGCCGGAGGCGGCGTTTTCGCAGGTCCTGGCGGGACTCTACGCGGGACTCGGTACCATCGGCATGAACCATACGCTGTTGACGCCGGAGTACGGTCCGCGCGTGCGCCTCGTGTCCGTAATCACCGACGCGGAGATTCCGGCAGACAGGATGCTGAAAAAGGAGCTTTGCATTCATTGCCGCGCCTGCGTGCGCCGCTGCCCGATGCAGGCGTTTACGCCCGTGAAAGGTCAGACCGTTGCGCAGATGGACAAGTTCAAATGCGCAGGCTATCACCAGCAAATCAAGAACGAATTCCGCTATCCCTGCGGTCTTTGCACCGCCGTCTGCCCCGTCGGCGCGGACAAGAAGCGCTGGGGCGCATCGGCGGTCAGTGCGGAAGGAATCGCGCACTGCCGGAATTTCGGCTCGAAGAACGCGGTGGAGTGAACGGACAGCAGAAGCTGCAAATTTTTTCAAAAAAAGACTTGACAGGGATAGGATTTTGATTATAATAGCGTTAAATCATATAAATATCCTATGGATTGACTGATCACAAAAAAGTGAAGGTCGGGAAATACGGAAAGGCATGCATGCGACGGTTGATATCGCGCGCTGCTTTTCCATATTATCCCGGCCTTTTGTTTTACGAGGGAGTGAGAGTATGGCGAAACCGGCATGGCATTCCGTTGTTCGGCAAGCTGCGACGGATCGAATGTGTAAACGCTGAACAAAGATTTCGGAAAGAAAATTTACAAAAACGGAAAGGAAGACTTCATCATGAAAAAGACGCGAAACCTTATTCTGTTGGGATTATTTTTGATCAGTACGCTTTTGCTGGCCGGCTGCGGCGGAGGAGGCGGAAGCAAATCGGCCGACAAGGACGGCGCCGGCGAGCCGCTGGAAGTCCAAATCAATACGAACCGCGTCAGCAGCGCGCTGACTGTCCTGGCCGAAAACGGCGGATTCAACAAGGAAGAAAACATCAAAGTCAATCTGCACGTTATGAACGTCGCATACGCGGATATTCTCAGCGCGCTGACCTCCAACAAGGTCCATGTGACGACGGGCGGCGTCGGCTCCACGGCTCCGCTCCGCATGATGGAAAACGGCGCCGATTTCGTCGTGATCGGCGGGCAGATGGGCGAGGGCGCCGACATCGTGACACTGCCGGAACGCGCTTCCGAGTGGGAAAACATCACCGCCGAAACGGTGAAGGGGAAGAAGCTCGGCGTCGTTCGTACGGCGTCCGGCGATATTGCGCTTCGCGGCGCGCTTTCCCGCATGGGAATCGATCTTTCCACGATTCAGTTCGTGGAGCTCGGGAACGAACCGGCCATTATCGAAGCAATCAAGAAAGGCGAGCTTGACGCCGGCAACGTGCAGGCAAATCTCCGCGACACGGCGCATCAGGCAGGACTTGTTTCCGCGCTTCACGTCGATAAGATTTCGCCGAATTTCATTTGCTGCCGCGTCCTGACGCGTCCGCAGACTTTGAAGTTGCGCCGCGCCGATCTCGTGAAGTTCCTCCGTGCCCAGCTCAAAGCCTATCGTTTCCTGCACACGCATCCGGAAGAGGCGCTGCCTCTCGTCAATAAATCCATTGAAGTCGATCCCAAGGTGCTGCGCAGCCAGCTTCTCGAAGACGAGCATCTGAAGCTCGAGCCGGATCCGGCGGGCCTGCGCGTCGCGGAATTCTACGACAGCATGAAACGCGTCGGCTACATCGAGGGAAAAATCGACATCAAGGATCATCTCGACATTTCATTATATCGCGAGGCGCTCGAGTCTCTTCTGAAGGAAGAGCCGAACGATCCGACGTGGCTGAAATTCAAGGCGGATTACGAAAAGAACGACGGCGCCTGGTAAAACCTCAGGGAAGGAATAATGACGGGATCCTTGCCGCTTCCGGCGGCCAAGAATCCCGCATGCGCAGCGAAGAGGGGAAGGAAATGCATAAAATAGAAATTTCCAATGTGTCGCTGACATATGATGACGACGGCACGGTATACAATGCATTGGATCGAATGAATTTTTCGGTGGAACCGGGGGAATTTGTCAGCATCATCGGTTCGTCCGGCTGCGGAAAGAGCTCGACGCTGAGCATACTGGCCGGCCTGCGGGAGCCGACAGAGGGGCAATACCTGATCGACGGGCATGTCAGTCACGGCACGGGCCGAAACCGCGGCGTCGTCTTTCAGCATTATTCCCTGTTTCCGTGGATGACGGCGGAGGAGAATGTCGCGTTCGGTATCCGTCAGGCTTTCCCGGACACGACGGAAAAGGAAGCTCTTGATATCGCCCGCGGATATTTGGAGAAGGTAGGGCTCGCGGGTTTTGAGGAAAAATATCCGTACCAGCTTTCGGGCGGAATGCAGCAGCGGACGGCAATCGCGAGAACGCTGGCCATGCAGCCGGAAATCCTGCTCTTGGACGAGCCCTTCGGCGCCATCGACGCTCGGAACCGGATTCTGCTGCAGGATTTGCTTTTGGAGGTCTTGAGCAAAGAAAAGGAACAGAAGACGATTGTTTTCGTCACGCATGATATAGACGAAGCTATCTTGCTGTCGGACCGGATTCTGTTCATGGATCAAAAACACATTCTTGAAGAATTTGAAGTCCCTTTTTCCCGTCCCCGGAATCGGGAGCGCATCTTCCAGTCGCAGGAATATATCCAAATGCGGCAGGCGCTTTTGAGCTGCTTCTTCCGCGGCATACGGGAAAAAATCGGAGGAGAGGAGGTCGTCCTATGACGACGGCGGCTTTACGGATCAAGAGAGGGGTTCCCGTTTCATGGTCGGCGGCGGAGGTGTTGAAAGTGATGCGGACAATGCAATGGTTCTTTCCTCATGTACTGTTCGCGGTCCTGCTGGCGCTGGTTTTCACGCCGGGCGCCGACGATTCGACGCCGAAAGGCGCATTCCTGGCGGTGCTGGCAATCAGCGAAGCGGCCTTGCTTCTCAACAGAAAATCCCGTCCGCTGAACGACGTGATGACCATCCTGTATCTCCTTTTTATCGTTTGGGAAATCGGAACGACAAAGGTCGATAGTGTAAATCTTATTTTGTATCCGTCTCCGGCAAAGGTATTTGCGATATTCGCGTCGGACTGGCAGAAGATTCTTGACGGAATCCGCTCCTCGATGTATCTTCTGGGGGTGGGCTTCACGGCGGCGCTGACGCTTGGAGTCCTGCTCGGGATCGTTACGGGCAGCGTAGCGCGTCTCAGGGATTCGCTGCTGCCGCTCGCGAAAGTCATCAGCCCGATTCCGCCGATTATCTACACCCCGTACGCGGTAGCCGTACTGCCGACGTTCGAGATCGCATCGATATTCGTCATCTTCAGCAGCATTTTCTGGCAGATTTATATTCAGGTGGCGCTGAGCGTTTCGGGTATCGACCAGAAGCTTCTGGATTCGGCGAAAACGATGAACCTTTCCGCTACGGCGATGTTTTTTCATGTGCTGTGGCCCTACTGCCTGCCGAATATCATGAAGACGCTGCCGCTTTCCGTGGCGAACGCATTCATGGTCCTGACCGCCGCCGAAATGATCGGCGCGACTTCCGGCCTCGGTTATTTCGTGCGGTACTACGCGGATTTTGCGGACTATACGCGCGTCATCGCCGGCATCTTCCTGATCGGTATTGTCGTTTCGTCCCTGAATTACGGGATTGCCGAGCTGGAACGGAAAGTCGTTCGCTGGCATTGATGTTGTGTTTTGAATGATAACAGGGATATCTGGCAGCAAGATCGAAGGCTGCTTGCAAAAGAAAAGCTGTTCGCGAGAAACGATCTTTCGCGGACAGCTTTTTTCTTTTGGGGATGTGCTGCTCCCCGTATTTTAAAAGTAATTTTTCCGAAACTCTTCAACAATCTCCGGTATATTGCTCGGCAATATTCGCAGGTCGTAGCCAATCAGCAGCGGGGAGGTGGGGAAGCGGGGCATGATTTTGGCCGCTATTTTTACGCCCACGTGATAAAAGAAGATAT
>JAGAZS010000160.1 GCA_017939945.1 Schwartzia sp. (in: firmicutes) | reverse complement strand
GCTACCGGCACATATTTTGCGCAGCTTCGTGCATGGTACCGGACTTGCAAAGCAAACAGTTCATATTGCGTCGCCGTCCTTTCTGGTTTTTAGGTCACCGCTCCATTTTGTTGAATCGGGGACATAGGCCGTGATAATACGGCTTGAAGTTCCCTCGTCGCTCATGACCACATGAATATATTTTCCATCTTGGCGTTGTCCCAAAATCAGGCAACTCGGATACGGATAATCGTCGGGGTATTGTTCTATGATTTCGCCCGTTAATACCGCAGTTTTTACATCTATCGCCCTGATTCCGCGTTGACGGAAGCGCTCCGCTGCATGGGCTGTCATAAATACAGTGTCGTTCTCATAATACTTTCGCAAGCGTTTTATATCTATCATTATAGTTATAACGCTCCTGTCGATATTCTTCCAATTCCTTCTTGCAGTCGAAGTCGGGAATATGCTTCCTCATGCAATCCAATCGATTCCAAGCCTCTGCTATTCGACTTGATTTGTCTTGTGCGCTGTGTGGGAGCATGGGCAACTCTCCTTATAAGATAGGCGGCGGAACGCCTTTCGTGTTCCGCCGCCCCCTTTTGGTTCTTACTTCTTGATGATCTCCGTGAACTTCTTGATCGTCTCTTCCTTCTTCGGGAGGATTTCGGTGTAGCTCACCTTGATGCCGTTCTTGAGGGCGACCTCAGGAGCGGGGAGGTTGTACTTCTCGGGAATCTTGACGTCCTTGCGGACGGGGACCGTGCCGGCTTCGGCGACTTTCTGCTGGGCTTCCTGGCTCAACAGGTAATCGACGAATTTCTTCGCGGCTTCGATGTTGTTCGAGCCTTTGAAGATCGCGACCGGGCTCGGGACCATCAGCAGTTCCGGCGGATACGCCATCTTCAGGTGAGCGCCTTTGGCAATCTTGCTGTTGGTGATGTAGTCGACGCCGAGGCAGGCGACGAGCTCGCCGGAGGAGGTGTCGTCGACGACCTGGCCGGAGCCTTTGCCGATGCGCGTGCCGTTGTCATGCAGCTTGTTGAAGAAATCCCAGCCGAACTGTTTCTCCAAGAGCGCGACGCTCATGTAGGACGTGCCGGAGAGAGCCGGGTCGGCGATGCCGAAGCCCTTGTTGTATTCCGGCTTCAGCAGGTCGGACCACTGGGTCGGAGCTTCTTTGATCTTGTCGGTGTTGTAGACGATGCCGAGGGTGCCGAGGCGGGCAGCCGTGAAGCTTCCGTCGTAATCGTCAAACGGGTTCAGCAGTTCGTTGAAGATCGGGGTCTTGTAATTTTCCAGCATGCCCTGAGACTTCATCTGATAGAAGTCGGGAACTTCGCTGGTCCAGATCACGTCGGCGAGGATATGGCCGCTCTGTTTCTCGGCGGCGATTTTCGCCATCAGCTTGCCCGCGCCCGCGGACTGGTAATCGACCTCGATACCGGGGTTCTTTTTCTTGAAGCCCTCGACGATGCCGCTGATCAGCGCTTCCTTCATCGAGGTGTAAATCACGAGCTTGTTTTTCGCGCCCGCCGCGCCGGAGCCGGAGCCCGAGCCGGAGGATTGCGGTTTCGGTCCGCCGCCGCAGCCCGCGACGAGAGCCGTCGTCAAGGCCATGCAAAGAACCATCAGTAACGCGAGTGCCTTTTTCTTCATACATTCCACTCCTTATAATTAAAATAGAAATGAGACGGTAAACATGCCGGGGAATTTTTATCAAAGCTTCCCGCGGCCGAGATTTCCGCCTCCTTTCCGTTGCCGCAAGGGATTTCCTCCCCTGTCAGACAATTCATGCTTGCCTTTATTATAATGCGGAGCGGGCAGGATTGCAACGAAAAAATCTTATGGGACCTACACAGTATTTTTTCGATGAAAAAAGGGAATCGGGAATGAAGGGCGAATATACACTTGGGAAATAATTGTAAAATTGCAAACTTTTACGGGAGGTGCGCGGATGCAGAAATGGGGGATTGCTTTTGCCGCTGCGCTTGTCGTCTGCCTGGTCAGTATGTACATCAATTACAGATCGTATCAGGAAAGGCATTATCTCGAATGGAGCTATCGGAACCACGGCGGCGAGATCACGATCGAGTTCGCCCCCGGCTGGCACGCGGTGCATATCTACGCGATGCATCCCGAAGATCACGACTCCCACAAGCTGGTATTTTCGCCCTTGCCCCTCGCGATCGCCTTGTTCGTTTTCACACTGGCCGGCCGGGCGGCACTCGCCTTGGTTTCCCTCGGAGAACCGTGGAAGGATTTTTTCATGCTGCTAATCGGTTTTGCGGTTATCATTTTCGGATGCAGGGTAATCGTTGATTTTTGGGATGATTACGCGTAGCGGGAGGACGGCGTCGAAAATTTTGAAACAAAAATTTTTTAAGTCAAAGTTTTCGGCTCCCAAAATCTTTGTGCGAGTTTAGCCAGTCCTATCAAGTGTTTTATGAGGAGGAACCCATGATGATCAAAAGACGGAATTTGGTTGCCGCGATTCTCGCGTCCCTCGCGATTTCGGCGACGGCAGCCGCCGCGCCGCGCTCTGCCTCGGAGCAGATCCAGATTTTTGCGGAGACGGCGAACTCTGGGCAGGAGGGCGGCTGGTTCGTCTCTCCGGAAAAGGACGCGAACTGGAACCGCTGGTTTTACGCCGTGACCGATCTTGACCATGACGGGCGGCTGGAAATTTTCAAGGCGAAGCGCGGCGGCGAGGGAATCGCGCCGGAGATTCGATGCGAGGAATTCAACGAGAACGGCGGACGGACCTGGGGCCTCTTTCTCGCGGGCGGTTCCGACGTTCCCGACATCATGACGAACGAGTCAGCGGCGGAGCCCCGTGTGTTTTATGAACGGGCTGACGACAGGTATCATTATATATTTGTCAGTTCAAAAGAGCTCGACGAGGACGAATGGGATTATGTCGATACGACAGTCGCGGTCACGCTGC
>JAGAZS010000159.1 GCA_017939945.1 Schwartzia sp. (in: firmicutes) | reverse complement strand
ATCAGTCTGTGCACGTCAACTATTGAAACCGCCGTGTACCGAACGGTACGCACGGTGGTGTGAGAGGACGGCGGCTAATCACCGCCTCCTACTCGATAATCGGCACGATTGCACAGACTTTTTTCGAAAAAGCAGCGAAATGTTTCACGTGAAACAAACGAACATAACATGAAAAAAAGATGGAAATTGTGCTTCGGTTTTCGTTATAAATTTTGGAGCGTATTTTCCGGAAATGTCTTTGCTTCAAGGACTTTTTAAATTTATGACACACACGGACGCGTGTGCATGGAAAAACCAGTAAAAATAAGGGTTGACATTTATTTTTTCGGATGATATTATATGTACTGCTTGGTCGCAGATAGGGGCAGAAGGCTTGGGGAGCGTGGCGTAGATGACATTGGAAACATTGGCGGAGACGCCGCACGTAACGGGCGTGAAGCAAGTCATGAAGGCTGTAAGCAAGGGAAAAGCGTTGTGCGTGTTTGTGGCGAATGACGCGGACGAGCGTGTGACTCGGCCCCTCAAGGAACTGTGCGTCGAGAACGGAGTTGAGCTTGTCGATACCGCGACGATGGCGGAACTCGGAAAAGCCTGCTCGATTGACGTCGGCTCCGCGGCGGCGGCGGCTTTGAATGAAACTCGTTAAAAATCCGATGCATTGCGTTGGGTTTTGATAAATTAAATTCTCAATATGAAGGAAGGAGGTGCATGTATGCCTACAATTAATCAGTTGGTCCGCAAAAGCAGAAAGAGCATGCAGGAGAAATCCACAGCACCGGCACTCAAGAATTGCCCGCAGAAGCGCGGAGTTTGCACGCGCGTTTATACGACGACGCCGAAGAAGCCGAACTCGGCTCTGCGCAAAGTGGCTCGTGTTCGCTTGACGAACAGCATCGAGGTTACCGCTTATATTCCCGGGATTGGCCACAATCTTCAGGAGCATAGCGTCGTTTTGATCCGCGGCGGACGCGTGAAGGATCTTCCGGGCGTCCGTTATCATGTGATTCGCGGCTCGCTGGATACGGCGGGAGTTCAGGATCGCAACCAGGGTCGTTCGAAATACGGCGCGAAGCGTGCCAAAAAGAAATAATTGAAGATTGAAGGTTAGGAGGGATTTTGATGCCTAGAAAAGGCTCAGTACCGAAGCGCGATGTGCTGCCGGATCCCGTGTATCACGATAAAACAGTCACGAAGTTTATCAATAAAGTGATGCTTTCCGGCAAGAAGAGCGTCGCGCAGCGCGTCGTTTATGACGCTTTCGAGACAATCCGCGCCAAGACGGGCAAGGATCCGCTGGAAGTTTTCCAGACGGCCCTGAAGAATGTCATGCCGGTTCTCGAGGTTCGCGCACGCCGGGTCGGCGGCGCAAATTATCAGGTGCCGGTGGAGGTTCGTCCGGATCGCCGCATGACGCTCGGCATTCGCTGGATTGTCAATTACGCGCGGCTCCGCGGGGAAAAGACGATGAACGAGCGCCTTTCCGCCGAGCTGATGGACGCCGCCAACAATACGGGCGCGGCGGTCAAGAAGAAGGAAGACACGCACAAGATGGCCGAGGCAAACAAGGCGTTTGCACATTACCGTTGGTAATCGGCTGATCGCAATGGTTTTAAGGAGAGATAAATAGTGGGAAGAGAGTTTTCGCTTGAAAAAACTCGCAATATCGGCATCATGGCGCACATTGACGCCGGAAAGACGACGACCACGGAGCGCATTCTCTTCTACACGGGCGTAAATCACAAGATCGGCGAGGTACATGATGGTGCTGCGACGATGGACTGGATGGCTCAGGAGCAGGAACGCGGTATCACGATTACCTCGGCTGCAACGACGTGCTACTGGAAAAATCATCGTATCAATATCATTGACACGCCAGGCCACGTGGACTTTACGGTCGAGGTAGAACGCTCGCTTCGCGTCCTTGACGGCGCGATTGCGGTGCTGACGGCGCGCGGCGGTGTGGAGCCGCAGACGGAAACCGTCTGGCGGCAGGCGGAGAAATACAGCGTTCCCCGTATGGCGTATGTCAACAAGATGGACACCACGGGCGCGGATTTCTTCAACGTCATGAAAATGATGCAGGAGCGTCTGCACGCGAATCCGGTGGCAATCCAGATTCCGATCGGCGCGGAGGACACCTTCAAGGGCATGGTTGACCTCGTGAAGATGGACGCCATCATTTATGAGGACGATCTTGGCAAGGTCAGCTCGGAGGTTGCTATCCCCGACGATTTGAAGGAAATGGCCGAGGAATACCGGGAGAAGATGATCGAGGCTGTCGCCGAGACTGACGACGAGCTGATGGAAAAATATCTCGGCGGTGAGGAACTGACGGAGGCCGAGATCAAAGCGGCCATCCGCAAGGCGACCATCGCCTGCAAGATGTGCCCGGTCACCTGCGGCACGTCGTACCGCAACAAAGGCGTTCAGCCGATGCTGGACGCTGTCATCGATTACATGCCGGCGCCGACGGATGTCCCGGATATCGGCGGCGTCAATCCGGAAACGGGCGAGGCTGACACCCGCCCGTCCAGCGATGACGAGCCGTTCGCAGCCTTGGCGTTCAAGATCATGGCTGACCCGTATGTCGGCAAGCTCGCGTTCTTCCGCGTATATTCCGGTGTTTGCGAGAGCGGTTCCTATGTGTATAATTCGACGAAAGGTAAGAAGGAGCGCCTCGGGCGTATTCTCCAGATGCACGCGAATCACCGCAAGGAGCTTGACCGGGTTTACAGCGGCGACATAGCCGCGGCGGTCGGCCTGAAGGATACGACGACAGGCGATACGCTTTGCGACGAGGATAAGCCGATTATCCTGGAGTCGATGGTTTTCCCCGATCCGGTTATTTCGGTGGCGGTGGAGCCGAAGACGAAGGACGATCAGGAAAAGATGGGCATCGCGCTCCAGCGTTTGGCGGAAGAGGATCCGACTTTCCGCGTCCATACGGACGCCGAGACAGGCCAGACGATTATCTCCGGCATGGGCGAGCTTCATCTGGAAATCATCGTCGACCGTATGCTCCGCGAGTTCAAGGTGGACTGCACAGTCGGCAATCCGCAGGTCGCGTACCGCGAGACGATTCGCAAGAGCGTCAAAGCGGAAGGCCGCTTCGTTCGCCAGTCCGGCGGTCACGGCCAGTACGGCCACTGCTGGCTCGAGCTTGAGCCGCGCCAGCCGGGCGAGGGCTTCCTGTTCGAGAACAAGATCGTGGGCGGCGTGATTCCGAAGGAATTCATCAACCCGATCGAGGCGGGCGTCAAGGAAGCCATGGAGAACGGCGTTATCGCCGGATACCCGATGGTGGATATCAAGGCGACGGTTTACGACGGTTCGTTCCACGAAGTCGACTCGTCGGAAATGGCGTTCAAGATTGCCGGTTCGATGGCGTTCAAGAACGGCGCCGAGAAAGCAAATCCGGTTCTTCTGGAGCCGTATGTGAAGGTCGAGGTCATCGTCCCCGAGGAATACATGGGCGACGTTATCGGCGACCTGAACTCGCGGCGCGGGCGCATTGAAGGCATGGAGCCGCGCAACGGCGCGCAGGTCATCAACGCGATGGTGCCGCTGGCGGAGATGTTCGGTTATTCGACCGATCTTCGCTCCAAGACTCAGGGTCGCGGGAACTATTCGATGGAGGTTTCCTTCTACGATGAGGTTCCTAAAAATATATCCGATGCAATAGTATCCAAGAACAAAGGTGAATAAGGGAGGAAATCAAAGAAATGGCAAAGCAGAAGTTTGACAGAAGCAAACCCCACGTTAACATCGGCACGATCGGTCACGTCGACCACGGCAAGACGACGTTGACGGCTGCTATCACGAAGGTTCTCGCCGAAAAGGGCGGCGCGGACTTCATGGATTACAACATGATCGATAAGGCTCCGGAGGAGCGCGAGCGCGGCATCACAATCAACACGGCGCACGTCGAGTACCAGACTGAGAAGCGCCACTATGCGCACGTTGACTGCCCGGGCCACGCCGACTAT
>JAGAZS010000158.1 GCA_017939945.1 Schwartzia sp. (in: firmicutes) | reverse complement strand
GCGAGCGGCGTCTCTGCCATCAATACGATCAAGAGCGTCATGGAAATCAATCCGCACACCTATATTTCCTCTCCGGCGGTCCATGGCATGTCCGCCGTGGGCGGGTACAGCGGCAATGTTGTCCGCCCGATCGCGCTGCGGTTCATCTCCGAAATGGGGCGCAATCCTGCGCTGTCCGGCATGTATATCAGCGGCATGGGCGGCGTGGAGACATGGGTGGACGCGCTGGAGTTCCTTTTGATGGGAGTCGGCTCCATACAGATTACCACGGCGGTGATGCAGTACGGATATCGGATTATCGACGATCTGAAATCGGGGTTGAATTATTACCTGAAGGAAAAGGGAATCAAAAACGTGCGTGAACTCGTCGGTGAGGGACTGGAATTCGTCAGCGAATCGACGGACGCGCTGGAGCGAGACACGATCGTCTATCCGAAATTTGACAGGAACGCTTGCATCGGCTGCGGGCGCTGCGAAATTTCCTGTGCTGACGGCGGCCACCAGGCCATCCGCCTGAACGAGAATCGCCGTCCGATTCTCGACCCGAAAAAATGCGTCGGCTGCCATCTCTGCGTTCTGGTCTGCCCGATGGAAGCAATCCTTTCATCGGGGAAGCGGGTGGCGAAAACAAAATAAGCAATACAAAAAGACTGCCATGAAGAAATCGAATTCCTCATGGCAGTCTTCCTTTTTGCCTCGAATCAGATCGCGCGCTGGACTTTTCCGGAGCGCAGGCAACGCGTGCAGACGTTGACGCGCTTCACCTCGCCGTCCACAATGGCGCGTACGCGCTGGATGTTCGGATACCAACGACGTTTCGTCTTCAAGTGGGAATGTGCGACGTTCATGCCGCTCATCGGCCCCTTGTTGCAAATCTCACAAACATGTGCCATCTATGATACACCTCCTTGCACGAAGTAATAATCTTATACTCATTCAAACAGCAAAAATATCTTATCATAGCGTCAGGACGATTGCAAGTTTTTTTTCAGCGGTTCCTTTAAGGTTCGCGGAACAAGCTGCGGTTTGCATTGATGATCTCCGCCATCAGCATTTTGCCGCAGATGTCGGGATGAAGGCCGTCGATGGCCATCGTGGCGTCAAGCTGCGTCTTCGTATTGTCGTAGAAGAAAGGTTCCAGATCGATATAATATTCCTGCTTTCGGATGAAAGTATTGATCTTCGTGAGCTTGTTGCGCCAGCCGTCGCTCGTTTCCGTGCGGAACGCCGTGAAAATGTTTTTCGGATGGATCGGCATCAGCGTCAGGAAAATCGGGCGGATGTCGTTCGCTATGCATTTGTCCCGGATAATTGCCAGATCGTTGATGATTTCCTCCGCCGGACGGTCGGAGCGCAAATCGTTGGAGCCGGTCAGGATGATCAGGTTGTACGGGCGATAGGGGAGTACGTCTTCCTCGAAACGGAGCGCCGATTCCCGCGACCGGTCCCCGCTTTGCCCGAGATTCATCGCAGGGAAATCGAGATAGGTCATGTAGTCGTATTCGCGGTTGGCGGGCGAGTATGAAATCGCGCCTCCGCCGTGCGTGATGCTGTCGCCGAAAGCTGCCGCGTAAGGTCGTCCTTTCGTCTCCGGCACATGGAACGAAGCCGTTTCCGAATACCGCCCGATGGTGTTGCCGTCTTCGTCGATTGCGCGGACGCGCCAATAGTAATCTCCCGGATCTTCTCGCTTGTATTCGTCGTAGCAGCTGAAGGAGTCGTTGGCGATACGGTGCCATTCGCGATCGGGGGGCGGCGTTTTCGCGTATTTTTCCTCCGGCGGCGAATACATGAGCTCGACTTCGTAACGGATGACGCCGTTCATCGGTATCCATTGATAGACCGGATAGAGAAGAGGGTATTCATCGGGCATCTGTACGAAGGTATTGATCAGCGGCGCGTCGGGAAGCGGAGCCGCCGCGTCCACGACAATTCTTTCCGCGCGGGAAAATTCGCCGATGGCTTTCTTTTCCAGCGTCAGTGCGCGTACCCGCCAATACAATTCCTTGCGGTCTTTCCATTGCGTCAGGTCGGCTTGGTATCCGTTGGTATAGACGCGCTGGGTGTCGAAAAGGTTATTCTTGTCCGAGAGTTTGACGCCGCCTTCGGTCTCCGGCGGCGCGGAAAGGATTTCTATTTCATAGCAGACTGCGCCGGGAACCGGATGCCAGACGAGGAAAGGTTTCAGGCTGGCCGGGGAATCCTCGGTGTAATGGAAAATACTGTGCGGAGTGAAAGGCTCGGTATAAACCGGATTGGAAATCAGCGGGAACGGTCCGGCAATTTTGCCGAACAGTCCGTAGGCCGATACCTGATAAAACATCGGAATGGTCGTAGGGGGAACGCGGAAGGAAGCCGTCTTCGTCGTATCGGAAGAAAATCGGTGAAGCCTTGTCTTGCCGTCCGTCGTCCGCCCGGTGGTTTCGGAGAAACATTCCACCTCATATCGGCAAGGGTACGGCAGGGGAGTCCAGTGCATCGTCATGACGCCTTTCTCCTCCGTGAAATGCACGTCGAGAGAAGTATCGGCAATCGGAATCAGCCCCGTGCGTTCCGTCATATACAGCCATATCGTGGAGAAGCCCGCGATAATCAGCAAAAAAAGAATAAACTTTTTCATAATCGCCCCATGAAACATACACTCTTCAAATAGAGCGCGGGATGAAATGTGCCTCTATAATATAGTACATCCAGCGGGGAAAGTAAAGAAGAGAAGCAATCATAAAAACAGCAGTACGGCGATGAAAAGAAGGACGACGCCCTGCGTGATATTGAGGACACGTCCGATTCCTTTTTTACGGAACAGGATGCGGCGCAGCTGTCCCGCGCAAAGAGCGACGACGGAGAAAATGAGGAAGGCCTGTAAAGCGAAAAGAAGGCCGAGCAGCGCAATCTGTCTGCCGACGTTTTCTGCGTCGGCGGGGACGAATTGCGGAAAAAATGTCAGGAAGAACAGAAGAACCTTCGGATTTAGCACGTTCATCAGTATGCCGCGCCGATAAAGGGCGAACCGGTTTTCGGAGGTGCCCGCGCTTTCAAGCTTCAGATCGCTTTTGTCGCGAAGCGCGCCGAACGAGAGATAGAGCAAATAAAGCGCGCCAATGTATTTCAACGCGGCGAAAGCGACAGGGGAACTTTGGATCAGTGCCGCCACGCCGAGTATCACCAGCGTCGTGTGAAAAACGATGCCGCTGGCGAGGCCTGCGGCCAATGCGACGCCGCTTCGTGCGCCGTCGGCAAGGCTTTTGGCCAGAAGATACATAATATCCGGTCCCGGCGCCAGCGTCAGCAGTACCGAAGCGAGCAGGAAATAGGAAAGTGTTGCCGTGTCCATCCGTCTTTTTTATTCTCCCAACAACTTTGCTTTGAGTGCTTTGTATTTTTTCGTGTAGTACGGCCCGTTTTGGGATTCCCTGTGGTCGAAGCCGAAGGCGCGGCGGCTGACCGCGAGAATCGGCGGCGCCTGGATGCGTTTCGCGACGGCGAGACCGGAAAACTGGTTCCACCAGCGTTCTAGGTCGGCGATGAAGTCTTGCGGCGTCGGGAAGTGTTTCCCAACTAATCCAGATGCGCAGCCGATTTCCTTTTCCAGCGTTCCGTTGGCGTACCATTCGAGAATGTCCTGCGGCGTCGCTTTTTGCCAGCGCTCGACGAAAGAGCGGAACAGAAAGTCGTGGTATGGATATATCAGCGGGTCGCCCTGTCCCTTGTCCACGTCCTGCGCGTCGGAAAGCTCGGCGCTGGGCACGATGTCGATGGTTTCCTGCGGGATAACCTCGCGCTTGTAAATTTCCTCATTCAAATAACGGGCAAGATCGTAGACCTGATGCTTCCAAAGATCGGCCAGTGCGGAGAAAAAACCGCTTTGGTCGCCGTAAAGCGTCGAATAGCCGACGGTGGTTTCCGCTTTATTGGCGTTGCAGGTGAAGCCGCCGCCGAAGGCCGCCGCAAGTCCGGCGAGGACGCGGGAAGAACGGTCGCGCGCCTGGATATTTTCCGCCATGAAGGAGGAAATCGAAAGACGATCCGTCGTGCCGTCAAAAAGATTCTCGATCTTCGCGCTTTCCAGCTGTTCAATGGTCAGCTCCACGGACGGCTGGATCGGAACCGTCGTATATCGGCAGCCGAGATTTTCGGCGAGCCGCCGTGCAAGCCCTTTTGTTGTTTCGGAGTTGTAGACGCTGGGCATATTGACGAGCAGGATGTCCTGCGGCGGAAGTACCCGTGCATAGAGAGCGGCGGCCACGGCGGAGTCGATGCCGCCGGAAACGCCGATGACGACGCGCTTCATGCCGATGGTTTCAAGGAACAGACGGACGCCGTAGGTCAGAGCGCGGCAGATATAAGCGGCGTCCGGTTCGATTTTTTCGGGAACCGCTTTTTGCTCGCGGAGCGTCTCCAGACAGAATAATTGCGTCGTTTCCTCATAAGGTTCGCCCTCGACGCGGAGCGTGCCGTGT
This sequence comes from Schwartzia sp. (in: firmicutes), assembly GCA_017939945.1. Classification (GTDB taxonomy): domain Bacteria; phylum Bacillota; class Negativicutes; order Selenomonadales; family Selenomonadaceae; genus RUG12372. The sequence goes on along the minus strand of JAGAZS010000158.1, from coordinate 3,165 downwards.
TCGTCGTAAGCGGCGTTCATACCGTCAAAGGTATAGACAGTCTTGCCGTTATTTTGGATTCCGACGTTATTCACATAGAGGAGCGGCGCGCCCGCCGTGGCGGCAAGACGGCCGAACAGGCGCCGGCGCTTTTCGTTTTTTCCAAGCGTATAGGGGGACGAGGAGATGTTGACGAAGAAATCAAGCTGTTCCTTTCGGCGCAGGATATCCGTCGGCGTCAGCTCGTAGTCGTCGCTCCAGCCGTCCTCGCAGAGCAGGCAGCCGACGGCATAGGTCGTGCCGTGTACGGCAAGATGTATGGGAGCGAGCAGGTTTTCCGTCGCGACGCCCAGCTCTCTTGCCAGCTTTTGCAGGCTGAAAAAATGGCGCGTGTCGTCAAATTCCCGATAGTTCGGAAGCAAGGTCTTGACGACAAAGGGATAAGGCATACTCTCCGGTGCGACAAGTCGTCCGTCCTGCGCGGTGAAAAACGCGTTGTATTTTCGGACGCGTCCGTCATTGTTTTTTTTCGTCCAATCGACGGCAACGTTGCCGAACATAATCGTAATACCCTGCGCCGCCGCGATAATTTCCTCGCCGCAGGATTCGCATTCTTCGAGAAATGACGTCTGCTCCCAGGTGTCGCCCAAAAGATAGCCGGGAATCGCCATTTCGGGAAAAATGACGAGGTCGGCGTTTTGTTTCCGCGCATTGGCAATATATTTGAGCATCGTTTCGGTGTTGCGGTCGGGACGGCCCGGAACGACGCGCATTTGGGCAAGGGCGATTTGAAGCATGGAAAAGCCTTCTTTCATAAAGATGTCATTTTGTGATATAATATTTAATTGTGAAACCACAACAGAAATGAGTGCATGGTATGGCGAAAAAGAAAAGCGGCGCGAAAACCAATGCGGCGCGCATCCTTGACGGGCTTGGGATTTCATACGAATTGAAAGAGTATCCCGTCGATTTGGACGACTTGAGTGCGGTGCACGTTGCGGAGATGGTCGGCATGCCGATTGAGAAAGTATTCAAGACGCTGGTCGCGAGAGGCGACAAGACGGGCGTCTTGATGGCGTGCATTCCCGGCGATGGCGAGCTGGACTTGAAAGAGCTGGCGGCAGTTTCCGGCAACAAGCGCGTCGAGATGGTGCACCTGAACGAGGTGCTGGGGCTGACCGGCTATGTGCGCGGCGGCTGCTCGCCGTTGGGCGCGAAAAAAGCCTATCCCGTATTCCTCGACGCCAGCGCGGAAACGCAAACGACAATCTCGATCAGCGCGGGAAAGCGCGGAGAGCAGATATTGCTTGCGCCCGCCGATTTGATTCGCGCGGCAAACGCCACCGTGGTGAAATTGAATCGCCATGCGTAGTTATTGTACCATATTCTTTCAGGAACGAAAAACAATCATTTGAAATAAGGAAAGGAAGATGGAAATGAAGTATTTCAGCACGCGGGGGAAAGCGGAGACGGTTTCCTCGGCGCAGGCCATTTTGCAGGGCATCGCGGAGGACGGAGGGCTTTTCGTTCCGACGGAGATTCCGAAGGTCGACGCGAATTTTTTGCAGGAATTGGTTGCGCTTTCCTATGCGGAGCGGGCGAAGAAAATCCTTGGGTTGTATTTGACGGACTATACGGACGAGGAAATTGCCCGCTGTATTGAGGGCGCGTACGGCGGCGGAAAATTCGATGACGCGGCGACGGCTCCGGTCAAATGTGTCGGGGACGTTTCCGTGCTGGAACTTTGGCACGGGCCGACCAGCGCGTTCAAGGATATGGCGCTCCAGCTTTTGCCGCGCCTTCTGTCCGAGGCGTTGAAAAAGACCGGCGAAACGAAGGAAACGCTGATCCTTGTGGCGACCTCCGGCGATACGGGCAAGGCGGCGCTGGCGGGTTTCGCCGACGTGCCGCAGACGAAGAGCATGGTTTTCTATCCCGACGGCGGTGTCAGCGATATGCAGCGCCTTCAGATGGTCACGCAGGAGGGCGGGAACGTTTGCGTCGAGGCAGTCGAGGGGAATTTCGACGATGCGCAGACGGGCGTCAAGATGATTTTCGGCGACGAGGCTTTTGCGAAGCAGCTCGACGGCGCGGGCGTGCGGCTGTCCTCTGCGAACTCGATCAACTGGGGACGCCTTGTGCCGCAAATCGTTTATTATTTCAGCGCCTATGCCGATCTTGTGAAGGCGGGGACAATCAAGAACGGAGACCAGATCAATTTCACCGTGCCGACGGGCAATTTCGGCAACATTCTCGCGGGTTTCTACGCGCGGCAGATGGGGCTGCCCGTCGCGAAGCTCGTCTGCGCGTCAAACCAGAACAACGTGCTGACGGATTTCCTGCAAACGGGATATTACGACAAGAACCGCGATTTCTTCAGGACGATCTCGCCGTCGATGGATATTCTCGTATCGAGCAACGTCGAGCGGATACTCTACCATACGACAGGGGACGCGCCGGGCGTGCGCGGATGGATGGAGGCGCTGGCGACGGAGGGCCGCTATGACGCCGGCGTCGGCATGATACAGCGGTTCCAGAATTATTTTTGGGCAGGCTGGGCCGACGACGGCAAGACGAAAGAAACAATCCGCGAGGTGTTCGAGACCGAGCATTACGTCCTCGACACCCATACGGCGGTGGCGTGGACGGTGGCGCACGAATACCGGCGCCGCACTCACGACGAGCGCCCGATGGTGGTGGTTTCCACGGCGAGCCCGTACAAATTCAGCGGCAGCGTGCTCGAAGCGCTGGGAGAAGACGCTTCGGGAACCCCGTTCGAGTTGCTCGACAGGCTCGAAAAAAAGACCGGAACGACCGCGCCGAAGGGATTGGCCGCGCTGAAAGACGCGAAGACGATTCATGAGGGAAGCTGCGGGAAAGACAAGATGCGCGACGCGGTGATGGCGTTCGCGGAAAAATAAATGAAGGTTTTTCCTGTATTTTTGCAGGAGTTTTTCTCTGTACATAGAAATAATAAATATTAAGCAATTTCCCTTCGGGGGCAGATTTTATTAAAAAAGGAGAGGTAAAAAGCATGGCTGACATTGATTTGAGCAAGTATGGCATTACCGGGGCGACGGAGGTCGTTCACAATCCTTCCTATGAATATCTGTTTGACGAGGAGATGAAGCCGGAGCTGACGGGCTACGACAAGGGCCAGCTGACAGAACTGGACGCGGTCAACGT
>JAGAZS010000157.1 GCA_017939945.1 Schwartzia sp. (in: firmicutes) | reverse complement strand
TTTTCCATTCCATGCAAACCACTCCTTCCTGAAATTGTGGAACAAATTTTTAATCATGTTAATATTCGCCATCCATTGCAAAAATCCTGCCTGCTATGGACAAATCGTGGGCCATACGTCTATAATAGTCTATAATATAGTTTATGATAAATCATAAATATGAAAATATGATTAGAGGTGATTTTCCGATATGTGGGCAACCCACAAGACTTCCATCCTGCTCGGCGTCAGCTTCGTCGTGCTGCTGGGCTCGTTCTGGCTCCTGCCGCAGCTTGCCTTTGTCGTGTTCATCGCGCTGCTGCTCCATCTGCTGCTCTGCCCGATGGTCGATTATCTGCATAAGTCCCGAATGATTCCGCGGGGGCTTGCCGCGGCCATGACGCTGCTGCTATTCCTCGTCGCCGTTTCGGTTCTCTTTGCCGTGCTGTCGACGCCGCTGGCGCGCTCCGCGCAGAAATTCTCCCAAGACCTTCCGGAGCTGACCGAAAACATGCGCGACCTGTTCGCCGCCTATCCTGTCATCGCGCAGGAAGTAGACAAATTCTGGCGGGAACTCGCCTCCATCGGTATCGACGCTCTCCGGACCTCTCTGGATATGCTTTTCTCCTTTTTCTCAAAAATCTTCGACCTCGTCATCATTCTTTTCTCCGCGTTCTACCTGCTGAAAGACGGACGCGAAATCGAGGAATGGATTACACGCCTCTTTCCGAAAAAAGATCACATGCGTGTTTTCAAGCTCTTCGACCGCATCCTGCTGTCGCTCCACACATACATTTGCAGCCAGATCGCCATCTGCTTCCTGATGGGAATCCTCGTATTTCTCTATTTTACCGCCCGCGATATTCCTTACGCGGTGGTCTTTGCCGTACTCTCCGGCGTCAGCGAGTTCATTCCCGTCATCGGCCCGACCGTCGCCTCGCTGTTCGGCGTTTCGGTTGCTGCCACCATTTCGCCGTGGATGGCGGTGCAGACGCTTTTTTTCTATCTGCTGATCACGCAGGCCAATCACAATTTCATCTATCCCACCCTGATCGGGAAAACCCTGCATCTGCACCCGATCGCCATCCTGCTGGGGCTGCTGCTCGGCGGCTGCCTCCTCGACGCGCCGGGCATGTTCCTCGCCGTGCCGCTGATGGTCATTGTCCGACTCGTCATCGAGGACATCCACCGCGACGCCAACAAGGCTGAAGAAACTCCGCCGCCTGCGGAATAGCCGAAAAGAAAACGCCTCTCCGTAAATCCGGCTGGATTCACGAAGAGGCGTTATTTTTGTGTCCTTTTTTACGCCAGCGTCAGCCGCACGTAAGTCTTTTTCCCTTTCCGCACGATGGCCGAGCCGTCCTTGAAATCCTGCTCCGTCAACGTCCTTTCGATATCCGTAACGCGCTCGTCGTTCAGGGAAAGTCCGTTCTGCTGGACGAGCCGCTTGCCTTCGCCTTTCGAGGCGATTACTGCTTTTTTCGCCAGCACGTCGAGCAGCCGCGAACCAAGCTCCGACAATGCGACCTCCGCTGTGGGCATCGCGTCCGCGTCACCCGCGCCGCCGAAGAGCGCTTCCGCCGCTTTTTTCGCTTTTTCGGCCTCGGCTTCGCCATGCACCAGGCGCGTGACCTCGTAAGCGAGAATCTTCTTCGCGTCGTTCATGCGCTCGTCCCGATGCGCGGTGAGACGATGAATCTCGTCCATCGGCAGGAACGTCAATCGCGCGAGGCATTTTTCCACGTCGCCGTCGTCGATGTTCCGCCAGTATTGGTAGAAATCGTAGGGCGAAGTCTTTTCCGCGTCGAGCCAAAGAGCGCCCGATGCGGTCTTTCCCATCTTCTTGCCGTCGCTCTTTGTCAAAAGCGACAGCGTCAAGCCGTAAGCCGCTTTTCCTTCACGCCGCCGGATCAGCTCCACGCCCGCGATGATGTTCGACCATTGGTCGTCGCCGCCCATCTGGAGCACGCAGCCGTAGCGACGGTTCAGCTCCATGAAGTCATAGGCCTGCATCGTCATATAGTTGAACTCCAGGAAAGTCAGGCCCTGCTCCATGCGGTTCTTGTAGCACTCCGCCGCCAGCATCCGATTGACGGAGAAGCACGCGCCGACGTCCCGCAGGAACTCGATATGGTTGAGCTTCCGCAGCCATTCGCCGTTGTTGACCATCAGCGCCTTGCCGTCGGAAAAATCGATAAACCGCGCCATTTGCTTCTTGAACCGTTCGCAGTTCGCCTCAATCTCGTCGTCGGTCATCACGCGGCGCATATCGGTGCGGCCCGACGGATCACCGACAGTGCCCGTACCGCCGCCGACAAGGCAGATCGGACGATGCCCGGCCCGCTGGAGCCGCGCCATCGCCATCAACGCCAGAAAGTGCCCGACATGCAGGCTGTCCGCCGTCGGATCGAAGCCGATATAAAACGTGATCTTTTCTTCGGAAAAGAGCTTCTTGACCTCTTCCTCATTCGTGCACTGCGCGATATATCCGCGTTCCTTCAATTCATCCCATACGTTGTCCGACATCAATCTATCTCCTTTTTCGCGCAAAACAGTTTCCGCATTCTTTTACTTCCCTTTGCCCATACCGCCCGACATGCTCGGCGCGGTGGAAGGCGCCGTCGACGGAGCCGTAGGCTTCGACGGCGTCTCCGGCACTCTCTCCGGTTCCGGCTCCGGCTCGGGCGTCGGAACGCGTTCCGGCGTTTCCACCGTCGACGGACGCGACGGCTGCGTCGGTGTCGACGTCGAATCGCGCCTCGGCGGCGCCGTCTCTTCGCGTCTCGGCGACGTCTGCGGCCTTTGGGACGGCGGCTTCGCCGATTGGCTCGGCTTCTGGCTCTGATCCCTTCTCTGATTGGAAGAACGCCCTTCTTCCTTGAGTTCGTCCATGCCGTCGCTCTTATAATTCGGTCCAGGCTCGAACTGACGGACAGGCATGTTCGCCGTCGCCCGTTCCATGAACGCCTGCCAGACGGACGCGGGCAGATTGCCGCCGGTCATGCCGTCGAGGTCGCTGTTGTCGTCGCAGCCGATCCAGACGCCCGCCACGAGGTCGGTGGTATAGCCGACAAACCACGCGTCGCAATAATCGCTGGTCGTTCCCGTCTTGCCCGCCGCCGGCCGGTCAAGCGCAGCGCCCGTACCGGTGCCGCGTGCAATGACGCCTTGCAGCATCGAAGTCAAATCGTTGGCGCTGGCTTCGCTGATCACATTTTTCTGCTTCGGTTTCTCCTGCTCCAGAACTTTTCCGTTGCGGTCGAGCACCTTGATGATTGCTGTCGGCTCCACGTGGATGCCCTGATTCGCAAAAGTTCCGTATGCGCTGGTCAGTTCCAGCGGCGTCAGACCGCGCGTCAGACCGCCCAGCGACGTGGCAAGGCCGCGGTCGTTCGTCGGACCGTCCAGCACGAAGGTCGAAATACCCATTTCCTGCGCGTAATAAATCGCCTTGTCCATGCCGATTTTCTGCGCGATCTTGACCGTCGGCACATTCAGCGACTGCTCCGCCACATAACGCAGCGTCACCTTGCCGTTGTAATTCCGGTTGTAGTTTTCCGGCTCCCAATCGCCGACCATGATCGGGCTGTCCTCGATAATCGTGTTCGGCGTGAAACGGTTTTCCAGCGCCGCCGCGAACACGAACGGCTTGAACGCCGAGCCCGGCTGTCGTTCCGCCATCGTCGCGCGGTTGAACTGGTCGGTGCCGCGGCCTCCGACCATCGCCTTGATCTGCCCCGTGTGCGGATCGATGGCCACCAACGCCCCCTGCGGCTGCGCGAGTCCGTTCTTGTCCGTCTCGAAAGTCGGCAGCATCTTCATCGCGTCCTCCGCCGCCCGCTGCATATCCATATCGATTGTCGTATAGATTTTCAGTCCGCTCTTGTAAACGGCGTCCGCGCCATACTTGTCGATCAGCCCCTGCACCACAAAATCAATGAAATACGCGGCCTCGGTGATTTCCCCCGTCGCCGGTCGGGCCAGCTTCAGATCCTCTTTCTTCAGGCGGCTCGCCTCGGAATCGCTGATATAATGGTATTTCGCCATCTGCTCCAGCACCGTCGCCCGACGCGCCTTCGCCGCCTCCAGATTGTTGAACGGCGAATAATAATTCGGGCTCTTCGGGATGCCCGCGAGCATCGCGCACTCGTTCAGCGTCAGTGCGCTGACGTCCTTGCCGAAATACGTCTTTGCCGCAGCCTCGACGCCGTACGCGCCCTGCCCGAAATAAATCTGGTTCAGATAAAACTCCAGGATTTCCTGCTTCGTATATTCGCGCTCCAGCTGAAGCGCGAGAAACATTTCCTGTATCTTGCGCTTCATCGTGCGCTCCGGCGTCAGATACGCATTCTTCGCCAGCTGCTGCGTAATCGTCGAACCGCCCTCGGTCACACCGCCGCCGGTAATATTCGCCCAAGCCGCGCGCAAAATCCCTCGGGGATCGATGCCCGAGTGCTCATAGAAACGCAAGTCCTCCACCGCGATAAACGCGTTCTGCAAATCCTTCGGAATCTGAGAAAGCTTCACCGGCATACGGTTTTCCGTCGCGTGGATATTCGCAATCTCGTTGCCGTTGATATCGTAAATCTGCGACGACGCCGACGGCGTAAGATCCTCCGCGAGATTAGGCCGCGTATTCATGCTCGCCGTCAAAAAACCGCAGCCAATGCCGGTAAGCATCACCAGCACAACAAGAAAAAAACCGCCGAGAATCCGCCAAAAATACCCGCCGCTCTTCTTTGCAGAACGGGGCTTCTTCGCACGCGCCGCCTTCGCCGGTTGCTTTGCCATGAAAATCCTCCTCTGCCCGCCTCGGGCAAGACAATTGATTTTACAAACCGATAACACAAAAATCCATAATAACTCTGAAGAAGATGTCCCCCTCCTCTATAGGTGGGGGTGCAAATATCATAACAGACGGAAAGCACATATCTCCCGCCTCGTTGAAACGCCAAGAGGAAGTTTTGCCTGAGGCAAAACTGGAACAAAGGCATTATAAAGATTCTAAGCCTTATTCGCCTGTATGTCAAATAAAGCAAAGAAAATTTAGAATCCCTATTGACAGACCCGATATGGCTGAGATATACTACTTCTTGTCAGTCATGCTAGCTTAGCTCAGTTGGTAGAGCAGCGCATTCGTAATGCGCAGGTCGTAGGTTCAAGTCCTATAGCTAGCTCCATAGGAGAATCAAGGCTTCGAGGCACATCGCCCTGAAGCCTTTTTTATTCCTGCCCGTTTCCCGCCAAACGTGCTATAATGACAAAAAACAAGAAAACACTTGCAAAGCGAGGCTGGGAAAATGGATCGGGCAAATCATTCGTTTCGACTGACAGACGAAATGGCGGGCAGCCGTATTTATCGTCTTCTGCAAAGCGCGGAAACGGTTTGCTTTGTCGGCGATTCCCTGACGGAGGGGACGATGAACGGCGGCGTTCCGTGGTACGAGCCCATACACCCCTGGATTCGCGGAAAAATCTTCAATATCTCCCAGGGCGGTCTCACGGCGAAAAGCCTTTCTGCCTATTTCCTGCCGTCCATCGCCAGTACGGAAGCGGAGCTTTTTGTCATCGCCATAGGCGCGAACGATATTCTTTTCCGCGACCCGCTGTTTTGCGCGATGACGTCGGCAGACTATATCAACTATCTAAAAAAGCTCCGCGACGCGGTCTGCGCGCGACGTCCCGACGCAAAATTCGTTTTCATCGCCCCTTGGCTTGCGACGGACGGAGACGCCAGCCTCATCGGAGGCGAAAAACCGCCGAATACGGACGAGATGTACAGGGACTATACGTCGGCGCTCGAAGCATGGTGCGGCGTAACGGGAGACGCCTTCATCGACGCCAACGGATACATTGCGCGCCATTTTGAAACGTCTTTGCCGAATCATTATCTGGTCGATTTCATCCACCCCAATGCGGGGAACGGCGTCGCACTGTATGCGGAAGCGGTGCTGGCATGCGACGCTGAAACGCTTTGATACAAAAAACGGGAGCTGTCGCAGGAAGAAATTTCTTCTTGCGACAGCTCCCTTGCTTTCGTATTTCACCGAAATGTGCGGCAGAATCACAATCCTTCGATAGCGTTTGACGCGGATTCCCGAGCGCTCTTGAAAAGGAAGCGCCGTTCCTCCTCGCTGACCGCCTTGCAGGAAACCTTCCTGCCTTTGTTCATGCAGCAGAACGCCTCCACGCAATCCAGCCGTTTCCATTCGCCGCGCGCATTCAGGCGCACTTCCATATTTGCGCTCTCCAGCATCGCGATGGCGTCTTCCAAAATGCGGCACAGTTCGAGTTGAAAACTTTGGGAATCGGGAACCGTATCATAGCAGAAAAAACGCACGTCCACGCTCAAAAGCGTCCGCTCCGCCGTGATTTTCGTCCCCGGCAGGATCGACTGCAGCGGCGCCAAAGCCGCCAGCACGCCGGTGGCACGCACTTCCTCTTCGGTCACGTCCGTCATACCGGGGCGCGTGACCAGGAGTTCGCCCCGCAGCGTGACGCTGTCGTCCCGAAGCGCCGCCGTAATCTGCCGCCGAATCATCCGCCCGCCTTGCTTGACGGTTTCTGTCAACGTCATATCCATCGCCTCGCTTTACACCCACGAAACTTCTTCACCGCAGCGGGAGCAAAACCTGTCGTCCGAGCGCAGGCTCTCGCCGCAGGACGGGCAATGGCGCACTTCTTCCAACGCGCCCGTCGTCGTCTGCACCGCGCCGCCGATGCGGCCTTCCATCTGCCCGAAACGCGCTTCGGTGATTTTTTCATCCGCCGCTACGCGGTCCCGAAGCTGCGCCTGCCCCATGCGAAGCTCCGCCACGTCGCGCTCGATGGACTTGTCCGACACCAGCGCGAGCACGATGCCGACGATGATCGGGCTGAACAGCGCCGCCGCGAGTCCCCACTTCCATTGGCTGCGCCCCTTCTTGTCCGCGTAATACCCGACAGCCGCGCAGCAGAGAATCCAAAAAGCAAACTCAAACATTTTTCATCATCCTTTCCTTATCCCATCCCACAAATCCCTTTTAAGGAAGCACTGCCCCCTTTTCGCCCCTATTATATGTTTCCCTTTCTGAAAAAACAATGGCGCGACGTGCGATTTCATCGGATTATAAACATCCTCTAATCCATTTTTCATCCGCAGCGCTATTCCTATTCTCCCCGCTTTCTGCTATACTGTTTGGAGTGCGAAAAACAACCTCCCGAAAGGAAACGACCGTAATGAGCGACAAGAAAAAACCGATTGAAAAGCCTGACACCGACGACCACGTCATCAAGATGGACATCCTCGGCATGATCCACAGCGCCGAAAGCCCTTTTGAAATCATTTACCACGTCGCAAACTATCTCGAAAAAAAATCCAGTGAAGAGGGCTACGCAAAAACGGTGCTGGAGAATATGCGGACCGTTTACGGCGTCGTGCTCGGCGAGCAAAAGCTGCTGACCGACGAGCTGCATGACGTCGAGGCGCGGCTGGCGCATATCGAGGACGTCTGCAAAAATACAGAGCTGACCGAGGAAGAAGAAACCCGCGCCGGGTTCGCCATCGATCAGCATAAAAAGAACGTAGCCCGACTCAAGGACCGCATCCAGGAACTGGAAGCCAACGGCGACTCCCTGTACTTCGTGAAAAAATAATGCAGTCGCATAGAAAAAGCGGAAGCTGTCGAAAAACGGCTTCCGCTTTTTAATTTCTATCCCTATTCTTCTCTTGCCTTTTCCCGCAGGTAGGCGCTCATAGCTTCCGCGACGTGCTTGGCGCTCTTGACCGCCTGCACCACGTTCCAAGGGCCGAGTGTCACGTCGCCGCCCGCGAAGACGCCCAGACGCGTCGTCCTGCCGTCCTCGTCCACCTCCAAAAGCCCTCTTTCATTGCTGTCGAGGCCGATGGTGGTGCTGGACAGCTTGTCTTTCGCCCGCTGGCTGACGGCGATGATCGTGCTGTCCGCCGCCGAAATTGCCGGCTCGCTTCGTGAAACGATTTCCCCCGCTTCATTGTATGTCCGCCGCACGAAAAGCGGTCCTTCGTCGGTGATGGCCAACGTTTCGACGCCGTAAGCAATCTCAACGCCGTCCGCCAGCGTGTATTCCACTTCCCGCTTGCTGGCGGTGACTTTGTTGTCCCGCGAATAAATGGTCACATAGCGGCTGCCGTGCCGGATCACCGTACGCGCCACGTCCATTGCGGAATTGCCCGCGCCGATGATTGCCACCGTGTCGCCTAGCTCATAGGCGTCGGGATTTTGCAGGTAATCGACGGCGTAATGGAC
>JAGAZS010000156.1 GCA_017939945.1 Schwartzia sp. (in: firmicutes) | reverse complement strand
CGATTGCCGCGTCACGGTACTCGGCCTGCGACATGGCGTCCACATTCGCAACGCCCATCGCACGCGCGATTTCCCGGTAACGCTCGCCGGTATTCTCCTTGTTGAATTCCATCGCCAGCGGCAGGAGCATAGCACAGGCAACGCCGTGGGGTGTGTCGTAATGCGCGCTCAAGGTGTGCGCCATTGCATGATCGATGCCGAGTCCGACATTGGAGAATCCCATGCCGGCTATATACTGCGCCAGCGCCATTCCTTTGCGCCCTTCCGGTTTTCCCGCTACGGCGTCCCGCAGGCTTTGTGAAATCAACTTGATGGCTTCCAGATGGAACATATCCGTGAGTTCCCATGCCGCTTTAGTGATATATCCCTCGATGGCATGCGTCAGCGCATCCATGCCTGTGGCCGCCGTCAGGCTCTTGGGCATCGAAGCCATCATATCGGGGTCGATGACCGCGACTGCCGGAATGTCGTTTGGATCGACGCAGACAAACTTCCGCTGCTTTTCCACATCCGTGATGACGTAATTGATTGTGACTTCGGCAGCCGTTCCCGCCGTTGTCGGGACTGCTATGGTAGGAACCGCATGATTCTTCGTGGGAGCAACGCCTTCCAGCGAGCGGACGTCTGCAAATTCCGGGTTGGCAATGATGATACCGATAGCCTTTGCGGTGTCCATCGACGAGCCGCCGCCGACCGCGATGATGGCGTCCGCATTGCACCCCTTGAACGCGGCCACGCCGTCCTGCACGTTCTGTATGGTTGGATTCGGCTTGATTTCTTTGTACACGGTGAACTGGATGTCGTTCTTCTCCAAAAGGTCTGTCACCTTGGACGTCACCCCGAACTTCACAAGGTCAGGATCCGTGCATACGAAGATATGCTTGTACCCTCCGCGCTGCACCTCTCCGACGATTTCCTGGATCGCTCCGGCTCCATGATAGGAAATAGTGTTCAATACGATTCGATCTGCCATTTTCTCTTGCCTCCCATTGCATAAATCTCCTAAAGTGAATCTATAAAATCATTTTACACGTTTTATAAATCTTTGACAATCCATCTCTCCAAATCATTCTCAAATCCGCTCACTATCATGCACCAGCCCCTTTTTGTTCCTCATCCGATGGACGCGACTGCCGCCGACAACACCTTCCCGATGGCGTCGCGAATAATAAGGTCCGCCCGTGCATCGGCCTTCGTTTCCGTCTTGTTGATCAGCACGAGGTGGCGGCCCCGGAAATAATCAATCAATCCCGCCGCCGGATAGACCACCAGCGACGTCCCGCCGACGATCAGGGTGTCCGCTGCGCTGATGGCGCGGACGGCGCTTTCCACGACTTCCATATCCAGCCCTTCCTCATAGAGGACGACGCCCGGTCTGACGATGCCGCCGCAGTCCTCGCAATGCGGGATGGGCTTGTTTTCTTCCTGCAGGACGTACTCCACGGGATAGACCTTCCCGCATTGGACGCAGGGCCAACGAAGAATCGAACCGTGCAGCTCGTAGACCGTTTTTGAGCCGGCGAGCTGATGAAGCCCGTCGATGTTCTGCGTGACGACGGCTTTCAGTATGCCGCGGCGCTCCAACTCCGCCAATGCTTTATGTCCCGCGTTGGGCTGGATGTTTCGGAATATCCGATGCTCACGGTAAAACTCGAAAAACGCTTCCGTATGGTTTACGAAGAAACTGTGCGACGCCATCTCTTCCGGGCGAAACTCCTGATGGAGCCGTTGGCTGTATATGCCGTTTGCGCTGCGGAAGTCCGGCACCCCGGACTCCGTGGACATCCCTGCGCCGCCGAAAAAAACGACGTTCTTGCTTTCCATGAGGATTTGCCGAAGCTCGTCACTCTTGTCCATTATGGCTTTCCTCCCTGCATAATCTGTTTCACAACTTCCGCTGCCTTCTTTTGGGCGAGCGTCGTATAGGAAAACCGTTCGTTTTCCGTCACCTCACGCCCAAACCATGACGGCGGCCGAAATGCATTCGCCGCTTCCGTCGTCGGGAATTCAACCTCCACATAGTTAAGGCCTGTCAAATGCCCTTCATGGACATGAAGTTCTGCCACCCGTTCATCGGCCAACGGAATTCGGTACCGCCGTTTCCCGATCATGCACGTTTCGGGATAGAGACGCGATACAAGGCTGTCAAACTCCTCTTTGGAAATTTCCGTTTCCCATTCGTCCCGCACAAGACCGGCTCCGCGTTTGACCGTCAGCGTATAGCAGGCACCGTTGATTTCCCGGATACGTATTTCCGGCAGGAAAGCCACATACCCCTGACGGATGGTTTCATATTCTTTCGGCAAGGCGGGAAGCGCCGATACTAAAAATTGTCGTTCAATCTCCATTGATTTCCACCACCAGCCTTTCGAGGCTTTCCATAAACTTTTCGTTGTCTTCTTCCATCCGCTTGCGGGGCCCTTTGCCGCACCACAGGACAGGCATCCGCGTCGACAAAAATCCGCACCCGCTATCACCTCTCCGTAATGATTCGTTACGGTTCATGGAATTCCTGCCTTGCCAGTCAAAAAGCTGACCGCGGTTAGCTTTTTGTCGTGGTGCCCAATCGCCCCAAAACAGCTCCTGAATTTCCCCTTTATATATGCCACATATCTGTAAGCATCCTCAAATGGGGATGCCTACTCTTTGGCACAATTGGCATGAAACAAAACCGTTAAGCCTTTCTTAAAGTAAAGCCTTTTGCTATAATTGGAATACCGCCAAGCTTCTCAAAACAACCCAAAAGAAAAATAGTTCAGGCTGATTGAATTATGGAGGGATGAACATGGCTGACATTGAGAAAACCGCCGAAGCACTGCGTGGAAAGGGGTACGAAGTTTCCTGCTTTGAAACGGGCGAAGAAGCTGCCGAATATCTCGACGGGAAGATCGACGGCTATACGGTAGGCTTCGGCGATTCGGAAACGCTCCTCACGCTTGGAATGTTTGACCGTCTCTCCAAGCACAACGACGTCCACGACCCGATGCATCGCCGCGAGGGAAAAGGTTTCTACTCTACCGCGCGCGACTGCCTCACTACCGAAATATTCCTCACCTCGGTGAACGGAATCGCAGAGACCGGGGAAATGGTTAACATCGACGGGACAGGCAACCGTGTCGCCGGTTCTCTGTACGGGCATCGGAAGGTCTATTTCGTAGTTGGGCGGAACAAAATCGCCCCGACGCTGCAAGAGGCCGCGCACCGCGCAAGGAACGTCGCCGCCCCCATGAACGCCGCGCGTCACAACTACAAGACCCCCTGCGCAGTCACGCAAGACCGCTGCCATCACTGCAAAAGCCCGGACAGGATCTGCAACGCGCAGGTCATCTATTGGAGGAAGATGAACCATATGGACATGGAAGTCGTGCTGATTAATGAAGATTTGGGATTCTGACAGGAAGGCTTTACTATGTGCGGACGATATAGTGCAGATGACATAGTAAACGACTGGATCGTAGAGAAATGCAATCTCCCATCCGAAGGCATCCTGCGAGGGGGCGATATCCGTCCGGGAGAACGTGCGCCCGTCATCATCGTGGGGAAATCCAAGCCGCTCGTCGTGCCAATGACATGGGGCATACAAGGAAAAAACGGGCTCATCATCAACGCGCGGAAAGAAACGATATGGGAAAAGCCGACCTTCCGCAACTTGATTCAAAACCGCAGATGTCTGCTCCCCGCTTCCTGCTTCTACGAATGGGACAGCGAAAAACATAAGGCCACACTGTCCGGCAAGGATGACGAAATGCTTTTCTTGGCCGGCGTTTACCAAGCAGAGCCGGATGGCGGACGGTTCGTCATCATCACTGCCCCCGCCGACGAGACTGTGAAGCCGATCCACGACAGGATGCCCGTGCGGATTCCTGAGTCACTGATTTCAGCTTGGCTGTCCGACGCAGAAAGTGCAAAGGAGCTTCTGGACTCGGCAACAGTTCCCCTTCGTCGGGAGCAGGCCGTGGAGCAAATGAGTTTATGGGAAGAATGAAGGAGCGGAAGAAAAACAGGTGGAGAATATTCGTTCTTTGATGAAAACAATGAAACTGACAGCCAAGCAGGCGGTGGATGCGCTTATGATTCCTGCTGCCGACCAGCAAAAATACGCCGCGCAGGTGTAAAAAGTGAAATTAAAAAGCCTTTCGGGGAGCAGTTCAGCATTAGTTCCCCGAAAGGCTTTTTGTTTTTTCAATCGTAGGAAAACGATTTGTCCATGGTCACCATCCCTTTATAGTTACTGGATAGTTTATTCGTCCCTACCTTGTTTTCACAGCCACGAATAATTTAAGCTCTTTCCTCTCCTTGAACGGCGCGATCCTGAGCTCGACGGGCTTTGGCACGCCGTCAATCATGAGGCGGTATTGGACGGTAAAGCTTCCCTTCTCCCGGATCTCCCGCATGATGTTTTCTTTGGAAAACCGCTTCAAAAATCCGGCTTGATCGTCAGGATGCAAGACCTTTGGAACATTCTCTATCGACTGCCCGAAGAAATCGTCGCCTTCCTTCGGCGTACCGAGAGTGGCATACGAACGCGTATATTCCAGGAAATTGCCTGTTTCGGGATTGACCGTGAAGAGACTGAGATAGCCGTCGGAGAGCGCCATGACCCTGACCAGCATCGCGCGCTCTTTTTGCAGCTGCTCGTTACGCTCTTTCTGCCTCATCTGCGCGTCGACGATGCTGATGCCCAGGATGATCTTGCTGCTGCCCGGCTGCATCCGCGTGACCTTCATGTTGACATATACCGGGGCACCGGTATCCACCAGACGGTAGGTTGCCGTAAAAACGCCCTGCTCGTTCAACGCCGTGACGATATTGTCCTTGGAGAAGGCGGCAAAGAACGTCTCCCGATCTTCCTCGTAAATACGATGGGCGTCCCGTCTGCTCGACTTAAAAAAGTCCTCACCATGGCGTTCCACCGCCATGTCCTGCTTGCCGACCAAAGAGCTGTACTCGACAAATTTATCCGTTTCCAGATCCACGACATAGATATTGTAATAGTCGGCGGCAAGCGCTCTTGCGATGTCCACATAAGTCGTTTCTTCGTTCGGGTTGGAAATAAACAGCACCGCTAACGCCACCGCGACATTCCCCGTGACCGGATTCACGCTGATGCGCCGGGCAAAGGAATGCACAACGGAGCCGTCCGGCATCTTTTCGTCGTAAAATAAATGGCCTCCCTGTCCACAGCAGGTGTGGACAAGATTGTGCATAAAACTGCCTTCATATTTCCTGAAAGACGTTCCCTGAGCGGACGTGTCGAAATGAAAGAATCTGTTGACGAAATCCCGGTAGGATGGATTGCTCCTTACAAAACGCGAAGTGTCTCCTTTAATTTCAATAATGGCCATAGGGAGCGAATTGAACGCGTTGTGGAAAGCATCATCCTCTTTGCTGGCAATCGCAGTAAAATCGAAAAGATTGATACGTCCTAAGGATTCATAATAAGAGGACTCCTCCGGATTTTCGTAACTATCCAGTTTATGTTCTTTGAGCCACGCAAGCACAACAGGAAAAGGAGACGGTTTGCTGTAATAATAGCCTTGCAGCTTGGAGCAGCCGTTTTCCCGCAAAAAACGGACTTGTTCCTCGGTCTCCACGCCTTCGCAAACCGTGTCCACGCCCAGAGCGATGGCCATCTTTATCAGTTCGGACAGGAGCACCCTGCCGTTCTGGCCCTCGTCCAGCTTCCGCATGAAGCCCATGTCGAATTTGATCAGATCGAACTTGATGCTCCGAAGAACCTCCAGCGAGGAATAACCGCTGCCAAAATCGTCCATCCATACAGGGAAGCCAAGTGACCGGAACCGTTCAACCTGCTCTTTCATAAACTCGAAATCTTTTCCTACAACGCTTTCCGTGATCTCGATGCTGATCCTGTCTCGACTGACGCCTGCCGCGTCCACGCGTTTTCTGACCTCCTCCACAATGTCGCAGCCAACAAAGTCGGATCGGGACAGGTTCAGGGAATGGGGAACTATGTAAATTCCTTCCGCTTCCTTTGTCTTGATATCCTCCAGGATCCGTTCCAGCACATACAAATCCAGCTTGTAGATAATCCCTGCGTCTTCCAGATACGGGATGAAATCCAGCGGCGGGAGGAAGCCCTTGACCGGGTCGATCCACCGCGCCAGCGCTTCCTCGTCGCAGACCTTGCCGTTGACCGCCCGGATGATTGGCTGGTAATAGACCTGGATCCATTTTTCCGAAAGCGCCTTGTCAAAATTCTCAAGGATGTACCGCTGCTTTTTCAGGTCGTCCCCCAAGGCCTGGTTGTAGTAATTGAAGCCCGAGGCATAAGTGCCCTTGATTGCGTCGCAGGCGATCTTGGCTCTGTCATAGGCCAGGCTGATCGAAACTTCTTCGGTCTGGCCGATATAAATGCCGACGCAAACGGGCGGAAGCTTGCCCCCGTTCATGTCCCGCCATTCCTCGAACAAGCTCCCGAGAATTTTCTCAATATCCTTTGCCTCCGTCAGCACGGTAAAATGATCGGCGCCGATATGGCAGCAGTTTTCGCTGTGGAAAATCCGGCTAATCATCTTGGCGAAGGAACGCAGCAGCCTGTCTCCCTCCGCGAAGCCGAACCTGTGATTGTAAAACTTCATTCCGAGGATATTGATATACAGAAGCGCGGGGGTTCTTCCGGCCTCCCGGATGGCTTTCCGTTCCGCCTCGGCCAGCTCGAAGAAAAACGTCATGCTGGGG
>JAGAZS010000155.1 GCA_017939945.1 Schwartzia sp. (in: firmicutes) | reverse complement strand
GGGAATAAGACGGCAGGCCGGGGCACGGTCTTTTTTGACCGCGACGGTACGTTGAACGTTGACAAGGACTATTTGCATACAATCGAGGAATTTGAGTGGATAGAAGACGCGCCGCAGGCAATCCGATGGGTCAACGAGCGCGGCTTCCTCGTTATCGTCGTCACGAACCAAAGCGGCGTGGCCCGGGGGTATTTCGGCGAGGAAGATGTGAAGCGTTTGCATGAGTGGATGAACGATGACTTGAAGCGGTTCGGCGCGCATATCGACGCGTTTTATTATTGCCCGCATCTGCCGAACGGAAGCGTCGCGCCCTACGCGATGGAATGCGATTGCCGCAAGCCTAAGCCGGGGTTGGTGCAGCGCGCCTGTGACGATTTCGATATCGACAGGGGGGCGTCAATCATGATCGGCGACAAGTCTCGGGACGTCGAGTGCGCGGAGGCGGCGGGCCTTCGCGGCGTTCTGTATGAAGGCGGAAGCCTTGTGGCGTTGCTGGAACAGGAACTGGGTGATGGCCGGAAATGAGTGAATTGCTTTTTCAGGGATTTCAGCAAGACGTCAAGATTTTCCTGTTGCCGCCGATTCTTTGCGCCTTGTTTCGCGCTGTGTTCATTCTTTGGTATTGGCCGCACGGAAGCTATGCTGGGAAGGGAACGGCAATTTACCATTGCTTTCGTTATGGTTTTTGGTGGGGGATGGATTGGAATGCGTATGTTTTCTTCCTGCCCTTCCTGCTCCTCACTGTGCCGGGGTGTTTCTTTCCCGCGTATTTTGCTGTCGGGGATTTCATCCGATGCATTTGGGTTCTCGTTTATTCCCTTGCGTTGTATATGGCCTTTATCGGCAAGATGATATTTTACGCGCATTACCATGACACTTATAATTATCTCGTATGGCAGGGGAAGAATGCGGAAAAGCACAATCTTGCGGACGTTTTTTTTAATGAGCATCGCGGCTGGCTTTTGCTGGCGAGTTTTATTCCGTTCGGCTATCTGGTTTGGAATTCGGCGTGGGGGGTGTTATCCCTGCCGTCTATAGCGCTACCCGCGTTCGAGAGCGAAACTGCGCTATATGCTTTTAATACAGGGATTGTTCTTGTAGCGGTTGCCTTCTATTACTATTTTCGGTACGGCGGCACGTTTCTTCATGACGACAAACCGGAATGGGACACCGTTCCCAGCATCGTCAAGCGCGATATTTTCCTTGCTCGGGCGACGGTGGATGATTTCGTCGCTTTGGAAATCGTTTGGAAGCATCCGCCGGATTCGCTGCTGTCTCACGGAGACGAGGACGACGCGCCGTTGATAGACGGCGTCGTGCCGCCAGAGCAAAGCGGCATGAAATGGCGTACGCTGAAGACGCCGCCGGAGGCTTTTCGGCGTGTGGCGAAAGGACCGCATATCCGGCCGCCCCGTCATATATTTTTGATTGTTGGGGAGAGTTATGCTCAGTCCCCGCTGGATGAAATATACACGTCGCTTCACATTATGGATGGCGGCCGTCGGATGCGGGCGGAAAAACATTCGGCGCAGCTGTCGAACTTCCTTCCTGCGGGCAAGCTGTCCAGGCCTTCCATCGTGAGCTTGATGGCGGGCATTTTCGACGCGAAGCTGGAACTCAATGAAAACGAACGTTTTTGGCAGGGAACGGTTGTGACCGCTCTTCCGGCGCAGCTTGCGCGGCTCGGTTATCGCTCCCTGTACTGGTATGGCGGTAACGCCACTTATGGGAATTTCAACCAGTTTGCGCCGGCAGTGGGCTTTGAAAAAGTGATGGCGGCTACGGATTTTTGTCCGGCAAACTCCCCAAGGACTTGGGTTGGAATTTATGATCATATTTTTCTGGAAAAAGCGGCGGAATTGATCAAGGACATGGGCGACGACGTTCCCACGTTCCATTTCATTTATACGACCTCCAATCATGGTCCGTATAAGATGCCCGTGGAGGATTTCGGTTACGACGCGGACGCGGTCATGCCGGACGCGCCGGAGCGTCTGCGCCGCGACCGCACTGCCCAAAAGATCCTCGGTACTTATTGGTATTCGGATCGTGCCATCGAACGGTTTGTCACGTCCATGCGAGAGGCGTTTCCCGATAGTCTTGTGATTGTCACGGGCGATCATGCCGCGATGCCGATTCCTATGAATATGGGCTTGTTGCCGCGTCAGGATGTGACACTGCGTGAAGCGTTCTGCACGTCCTTTGTCATGCTTCATCCAGAGATTGATCAAAGTCTTTTGGCCGGTAATGTAATTGGTGGGCACATGAATATCGCACCGTCGATTATCGAGATGATTGCGCCGGAAGGATTCGTTTATTATTCGTTGTTTTCCTCCCTTACCGAGCCTGTTGCCTGCGCGGTTTCGCCTTACCATTGGCTGACGCGGGACGCTGTGGGGCCGGCGGAGGACGGGCGCTGGCAAGGATTAAATGTGACGGGGGAACCGGTAGAGACGCATCAGACACAAGACGGAAAATCGCTTTTTGCGAAAGAAATTGATGGATTCAACGCGATTACGGGATGGATGGTCCGCCATCCGGAGCTGTTGCGTGCGGCGGCCTCCCTGAAAGGATAATGACATGGCGACGATGGATTTTGCTGCGATTGGAAAACAAATTTATGATATGCGGAATCCGCGGGAGTGTCGTCGGTACTGGGTTTTTCGTATCCGTTGCGCGCTCAACCGCAGGAACATGAAAGCGCTTTGGGATTATTTTCATTCTACGCCGCTGCTGGAAAAAATAGCCGAACAGTGGCCGTTTGTTTACGAGCAGCCTCAACGCGCTTTTTTCTATCATCGATCGACTTTCGCAGATCGAGCGAAGCTTGTGGAGGCGCATTTCGCCTTCCTCACGGCAAGGTTACGGGAGGAAGTACTGCTTCCGCTTTATTGTGGAAAAAAGTTACCATTGTGGAACGGGCCGGAAATGGATGGGAATCCGATAGCGTTGGTGATTTCATACGAGCCGGGACAGCGGAAAGAAGGGCTTCTTTCGGTGATGCTGAGACTGGCGAATCAACCACTTTATCAGATCATCTTTTGGTTTTGTCCCGATCGATCCGGCGAGAATTCCCTTTGGATTGGAGCGATGCAGGGACCGAATGGGGACGACGCGCGGGAAATCGTGAAAAAGGCTACGAAGGTCTGTCATGC
>JAGAZS010000154.1 GCA_017939945.1 Schwartzia sp. (in: firmicutes) | reverse complement strand
GCCGTTTCGCAGGAGTCCTGCAAGACGCCGATGATGAAGCCGACGCCGACGACCTGCATGGCGATGTCGTTGTTGATGCCGAAAGACGCGCAAGCAACCGGGATCAGCCGGAGCGATCCGCCCGCCACGCCCGACGCGCCGCAGGCGCCGACCGTCGAGATAATCGAGAGCAGCAACGCCGTCGGCATATCGACTTGGATGCCCAGCGTATTCGCCGCTGCCAGCGACAGCACCGTGATCGTGATCGCTGCGCCCGCCATGTTGATGGTCGCGCCGAGAGGAATCGAGATCGAGTAAATGTCCGGGTTCAGGCCGAGACGCTCGCAGAGACGCAAATTGACCGGGATGTTCGCGGCGGAGCTGCGGGTGAAGAACGCGTAGATGCCGCTTTCGCGGAGTGTCGTGAAGACAAGCGGGTACGGGTTTTTATGGGTTTTCAGGAACACGACCAGCGGGTTCATGATCAGCGCGACCGAGAAGAA
The DNA here is from genome assembly GCA_017939945.1 of Schwartzia sp. (in: firmicutes). Lineage (GTDB taxonomy): Bacteria > Bacillota > Negativicutes > Selenomonadales > Selenomonadaceae > RUG12372. The sequence goes on along the minus strand of JAGAZS010000154.1, from coordinate 1,703 downwards.
GGCGCCGAGCAGCACTGCGAGAAGCCTTGCGTAGCCGAGCAGCGCGTCAAGGCCGCTCTCGCCGATGGCGTCCGCCACGAGGCCCATGATGCCGAAAGGCGCGAATCGGATGATCCACTGCACGATCTTCGTGACGCCGTCGGCGACGTCGCCGATAAACGACTGGGTTGCCGGCGAGGTTTTGCGGAGCGCGATGCCGAACAGCACCGCCCACGCGAGGATGCTGATGTAGTTCGCCTTGATGATGGCGTTCACCGGATTGTCCACGACGGACAGCAGCAGATTCTTCAGCACTTCGACAATGCCGCTGGGCGGCGTCAGGTTCGCGTTGGCGACAGAGAGCTTCAGCTCCGTCGGGAACAGGAACGACGCGGCCACCGCAACAAGCGCGGCGCAGAAAGTGCCGATGATGTAAAGCCCGATGACCGGGCGCATCGACGAGTTTTCGGAAGAGGTGTCCCTCGCCATCGCGTTGCGGACGAGCACGAAAACGAGAATCGGCGCGATGCCCTTCAGCGCCCCGACAAACAGCTTGCCGAAAGTTGCGAGCACCGGGATCGTTTGCGGCACAGCGACCGCTAAAACGATGCCGATGACAAGGCCGCACGCAATCAGCGCGATTAGAGGTTTTTTTACGTACCAGTTTACCATTGGGTTCAAAATGGATCCTCTCCTTGTATTTTGTGTACAAATCTTTCCATAGTATACTCCAAGAGAACATGAAAGGCAAGCAAAGGGCTTTTTTACAGGGAGTTTCCATAGCCGTTCATTATGCTGTGAAATACGGCAACCTATAGGAAGGGCAAAGGAGCGATGGAACAGGCATGAGGGTTTCGGTTCTCGCCAGTGGGAGCAAAGGAAATTCGGTTTTTATCGAGATGGACGATACGCGTCTTCTCGTTGACGCGGGCGTCGGTGTTCGACGTATCGAGCGGGAGCTTGCGGAGCTTTCCGTTCCACTGGAGTCCTTGGACGCGGTCTTTGTCACTCATGAGCACAGCGACCATGTGAAAGGCCTTGCGACGCTGTTGCGGCACACCGATGCCCCAGTCTACGCGCGACCGGGGACGCTTCGGGCGATGGCGGCGGGCGCCGACGTCATGCCGGAGGAGCGGCTTTTCGCCGTGCACGATGCGGTGGAGGTCGGTCCGCTTCGCGTTTCGGCCTTTGACATTCCGCACGACGCCGCCGACCCTGTCGGGTATGAAATCGCAGGCAGCCGAAAATGCACGGTGGCCACCGATCTCGGCTATGTGACGGACACGGTGCGCTCGGCGATGGAAGGCGCGGACGTCCTCGTATTCGAGGCGAACCATGACCGTCAGATGCTTCGGCAGGGGCCGTATCCGTGGCCGCTGAAGCAGCGGATTCTCGGAAACCGCGGCCATTTGGCGAACGACGAGGCGGGACGTGCGCTGACAAGCCTGAAATCGCGCCCGAAAAAAATTATCCTGGCGCATTTGAGCGAGACGAACAACCGTCCGTCCATTGCCGAGGAAACGGTCAGCCGCGCGTTCGCGGAAATCGGCGTCACGTCGCTGCCGTTGGCGGTGGCCTTGCAGGACGAAATGGTGACGGCGTAAAACGTACTATTATATATAGGGAACCTCTAAAAACTGCCTCTCGTGGAACCCCTCCGCCCCTTCGGGGCACCTCCCCTTTCAGGGGTGGCAGTCAGACCAAGCCTCCCCTGAAAGGGGAGG
>JAGAZS010000153.1 GCA_017939945.1 Schwartzia sp. (in: firmicutes) | reverse complement strand
TATTTCACATTGGCGTCGAACTTCTCCACGCCGTCCTCGCCGCCCAGCGCGAAGGGCCGCGTCATGAATCCGTTTTCATAAAGTTTTACCGCTTTGATTTTCATATTGGTCTCTCCCCCCTTAGGAACTGTCGGAAAATAATCTATACATTTAGCTTGTCTAAATTTCCGTGTGCGTCGTTGTCGTCGGTCGCCGTAGCACCGCTACGACTCCCTCCTCCGCCTAGCACACGAAAATTTATCCTGCGCTATCTGCACAGGTTATTTTCCTTCAGTTCCTTATCTTCGACAAAATCCTCTATCATATATATATCTTATTTCGCTGCGATTTGCAACGGATTTTCGTGGACGGGAAAGAAAACGGGCTGTAGCACTATTGCAGATGGGGGAATTTCGCCTTCGCGTGGGGAATCGCAATCGCGTCCATGAATTTCTTTTGGAAATCAGGCTCGATTGCCGTCTCCACGAACTCGACCCGGCGCGCCACCTTCGCCGCCTCGCGCCGTTTCCCGACGTTCAGCAGCGCGATGCGCGCGCCGTCCCCGGCGGCGTTTCCTACCGCGTGGACGCGGGACAAATCGCAGTCTGGGAACATGCCGATGGCCATCGCGCTTTCCTTGTCGATGTAGCTGCCGAACGCGCCAGCAAGAATGACTTCGTCCACATGGTCGACGCCGAGCTTTTCCATCAGGTATTCCGCGCCGACATAGAGCGCCGCCTTCGCAAGCTGCACGGCGCGGATGTCAGCCTGGGTGATCACGATATCCTTGCCGACGGCGGTCTCCTTCGCCCACGCCAGCACATATTCGAGCTTGCCGCTTTCGCCCCGGCGCACGCGCGGCGTGTCGAGCTTCGCGTTGATGCGGCCCGCCTTCGAGATGACGCCCGCTTTGTGCATCGCCGCAATCGCGTCGATCACGCCGGAGCCGCAAATGCCCTGCGCGCCGCTTTTCTGCACCGTCGAATGCCGGTCGCAGGGAACGGGGTACCACTCGTCCTGCCCGATGACCTTATAACTGGGCTCGTGGCTGATCGGATCGATTTTCACGCGCTCGATGGCGCCCGGCGCGGCCCGCATCCCGAAAGCGATCTGCGCCCCTTCGAGAGCCGGCCCAGTCGCGCAGGAGGTCGAGAGCAGGCGATTCTTGTTGCCGAGGTCGATCTCGCCGTTGGTGCCGATATCGATAATCAGCTTGATCTTGTCGCCGTTGTACGGTTCCTCCGCCAGCAGCACCGCCATGTTGTCCGCGCCGACAAATCCCGCCTCCACAGGCAGCGAATGAACGTTGCCCGACGGATTGATTTTTATGCCGAGATCCCGCGCCTTGACGTCGAGCGGCGCCGAGGCCGCCGGTGCGAAAGGCGCCCGCCCGACATAACGCGGATCGAGCCCCAGCGCGAGATGGTGCATCGCCGTATTGTAGACGAGCACCATCTCGTCCACATCCGAAGCCGAGAAGCCCGCCTTTTCCGTCATGTCCGCCGTCAGCGCGTTCAATGCTTCGATGATGGAGGCTTGCAGCTTTTCCCTGCCCTCCGCCTCCGACGCCGCATAGGAAATGCGCGCCAGCACGTCTTCGCCGTAGCCGATTTGCGGATTCATGCGCGACGCTTTCGCGAGCACTGCCCCGGTCGTCAAATCGCAGAGGAACGCCGCCAGCGTCGTCGTGCCGACGTCCACCGCCGCGCCGAGGCTCGTTTCCCGCTTGCCCGGCGCGACGCGGATGACTTCTTTCTCCTGCCAAATCGTCGCCGTCACCGTCCAGCTTCCCGCGCGGAGAATTTGCGGCAATTCCTTCAATACCGGATAATCGACGGAAAGATACTTCAGCCCCGTTTCTTTTTCCAGCGCGTCGAGAAGGCGCTGCCGGTCGTCGCGAAAATCCGAAAGCGACGCGGCGGGAAGCGTCACCGTGATATTTTTTACCGCCGGGCGAACCTCGATTTTCCGTTCCCGCCCCTTTTCCAGGATGACCTGCTTCGCGCTCCGGCTCTCCTCCGGCACCGTCACGACGAGATCGCCCGAGAGGAACGCGTTGCAGGCAAGACGATAGCCGCGGGAAAGCTCTTCCGCCGTCAGGAACTTCTTTTCCACGTCGCCGACGGGCGAAACGTGGTCGGCAGACGACACGAGGTTCAGCTTTTCAAAGCGGCCCGTCTCGACAATGACGCGGCACTTGCCGCAGACCCGCGCGCCGCCGCAGGCCGCCTCGATGCCGACGCCCAACGTCCGCGCCGCTTCCAATACGCTTTTCCCCGCCTCGATTTCGCCGCGCCGTCCCGACGGCTGAAAGACAATCTGCACCGTATTTGCCATGACATCATCCTCATTTCACGATATTTTTTCCGTCGCCTCGACCATCGCGATCAACTGCTTCAGCGGCGTATTCGGCGCCACCGCGCAATCCGGCGAGATCAGCGCCGCGCCGTCCTCCGCCGACTTTCGCACCGCCGCCGCCACATCCTCGGGCGTGCCTTCCAACAGCGCCTTGATTGGATGAACCGCGCCGATGATCGGCGTCCTGACGCCCGCTTCGTCAAACTTTTTCCGCGCCGCCGGAATGTCCACCGCCGACTCCACGCTGATGGCGTCCGTACCGGTTGCCGCAATATCCAACATCACTTGGTCGAGCTTGCCGCAGATGTGGACGATGACCGGGACACGCTTCGCCACCGCCGCGATCACGCGCCGCTCATAAGGCGCGGCCAGCGCGCGGTAAGTGCGCGGACTGATCATGTCCAGGGACGCCATCATATCCTCGATGACCAGCGCATCCGCCCCCGCCTCGATTACAGCCTCGGCATACTGTATCGCCGTCTCCGTCGCCGCCTCGATATACGGCACGATGCTGTCCGGCTTTTTCAGGCTCGCCTTGAGCAGCGCCGAAATGCCCACGAGATTCGCCGCCACGCTGAACGGCCCGACGATGCTTCCCATGACGACGGCCTTGTCCCCCACGTCCCGCTTCAAAATGCGGATCGCGTCGAGAACCGCCGGAATGCGCCCCTTGTTTACAAAGTCCTCCGGGATTTCCGGCTCGTCCCCGATCTTGTACGGATGCTCGGCGATGCTGGGGATATGCGTCTTGCCGCCGTCTTTGATTTTCGCTCCGTAAATCTCCGCCTCGACGGTCTGGCAATACGGCACGCGCACCGCGCCGAGACCGATTACCGTCGCACCGCCCG
>JAGAZS010000152.1 GCA_017939945.1 Schwartzia sp. (in: firmicutes) | reverse complement strand
GGGGCACGGCAAAACTGCCGTGCCCCTATGTATTTGGAATTATATCAGCCTTTGCAAATCTGCAATTTCAGCCGGAAAGATAAGAGAATTGAAGTCTACTTTCTTTGCAGCATAAACGACTTCAGAATATTGAATGTCCTTTATATTTTTGCGATAAGTCGCAACAATACGGTACGATGGGGAAACCATATCCCTCATATCTTCATGCAGTACCGTATTGGGAACGTACCGTTTTGCGATTTCATCAAAAACAAATCCCATACTCCCGTTCAATCTTCCGACAATTTTCTCGGTATACAATTTTGCGGTTTTCCCTGCGAAATCCCCGGCCATGTTTGCGGAAAGATTTTTGCTCATCAAGGTGGGAAGAATCTTCAGCTTTAATTCAGTTGTTCCATCGTCTTTAAAGTCGAACTCATTCAGTCCAAGTTGACGCGCAAGGATTTTCTCAAAGAATCTATTTGCCCCTAACGGACTGGTTAATCCGGTGAGAAGCTTGAAATTCCTGGACATGAAAACAGTTTCAAGAGTGTGTACTGTCTGCTGCCAGTCAATAAGCAAGAATAACAGGTTTTTGTTCCGAAGCTGTTCGTCATATATCTTCGCGCATCGCGACAAGATCATAAGCGCTTTTTTTTGGTGATGGACATACATCCTCCTGAAAATTTAAGAGGCGGCTACAGCACCGCAGTGTTGTCCGCCGCCTCTAGTGGCTGATTTTTCCGTTGCCCGCCAACCATCCGGCTTTATATCCGGCTTTGCATCTGGTTTTTCTGTTGCCAGCCAACTGACCGCTTCATACGTTCGGCATGTCTTTCGGGTTTTGGTGTCAGCCACACCAGCAGGATAAGCCTGCTTCTTCTATGCTCATGCTATCATACCACTGCATGAAAGTCAAGGCAAACTGCTGTGCGCCTGTTGTTTCCTTAAATATTCTTTTGCAGTTCTTCTTCATTCTCGAAACCGGCTTTCTCGGTAGCCCCCCTTGAACGCTTGGGCTACTTTATTCCAGCGCCATCTTCGCCCGCAGGATCCGGCGGACGGATGCGTCGATGCGGGATTCCGGGATTTTCCCGTTTTGTACCGCCATCAGCAGGCCGTTATAGACGTCCTGCTGATGCGCGTATTCGTGGCAGACCAGCACGAGATCGGCGCCGCCCTCGACGGCGCGGACGCCCAGCTCTTTGAACGGGAAAACGTCTGCCGCGCCCATTTCGAGATCGTCGGTGACGATGACGCCCTTCCAGCCGAGTTCATCGCGCAGAAGATCGGTCATGACAGCCGGGGAAAGGCTGGCGGGCAGGTTCTTGTCAAGGGCCGTATAGGTGATATGGGAAACCATGACGAAAAAACGGTTCGGATCAGCTTGCGAAATCATATCGCGGAACGGTACGAGGTCTTCCGCTTCGAGGGTGTTCCTGTCCGCGTTGACGACGACGGTATCGAGATGGGTGTCCGCTTCGCCTTTGCCGAGACCGGGGAAATGCTTCAAGGTGCAGAGCATCTTTTCTTCCGCGTAGCCCTCGACAGCCTCGCGCACAAAAGCGGAAACGGTTTCCGCGTCGCCGGAATAGCAGCGGGAATTTTCCCCGACGTCGGCCACCGGTGCGAAGTTCAGGTTGAAGCCGTAAGAACGAAGTTCCTGCGAGGTTTCTTTCGCCCATCGGCGGGCAAGGGCAGGATCGCCGCTTTTGCCGATTTCCTGCTGGGCGGGGGGCGGCGGCAGAATGTCCGTCATGCGCGAGACGACGCCGCCTTCCTCGTCGATGGCGATCAAAAGCGGCGGTTCGCCGTGCCGCGCCTCCTGCAATTCCTTCGTGAAGCGGCGCACGTTCTCCGCCGTTTCAAGGTTTCGGTCAAACAGGATCACGCCGCCGGCGGCGAACTCAGACAGCATGAAGCGGCTATCGCCGTCGAGTTTCGTGCCGTGGACGCCGATCATCAGCATCTGCCCGATTTTCTCGGAAAGCGTCATATGCGAGAGGATTGCCTCCGCCCGTTCCTCCGCCGTCAT
>JAGAZS010000151.1 GCA_017939945.1 Schwartzia sp. (in: firmicutes) | reverse complement strand
CTATGACCGCATCATCAAGGTGGCGCGGACGATTGCCGATTTGGATGGCGCGAAAGATATCGGGGCAAAACACGTCGGCGAGGCGATTCAGATGCGGAACGATGTGGGACTGGGTACGGATTGAGAGGAAAAGCCAATGAGTGTAATGGCTTTAGGAAAGAGAATATTTCGGAAAAACCGCATGAACTCTGATGTTTCGACGGGGGTGTGCAAGGTGGGTGCATCGTTACAAGGTATCCGCATTGACATCCCAATGAATCCCTGTCCCTGCGGCAACCGGTTCTCCGAGGACAGCAGCCATGTCTGCACCTGCACGCCGACGGAGATCAAGCGATACACGCGGAAGATTTCCGGACCGCTCCTTGATCGTATCGACATCCATATCCGGGTGTCGCAGGTGGCGTACAAGGATCTCAGCTCGCGGCAGAAAGCCGAAAGCTCGGCGTCGATCCGGGAGCGAGTGTCCGCTGCGCGAAAACGGCAAATGGAGCGATTGCAGCCCTTCGGCATTTTCATGAATTCCCAGATGAACCACGCGATGCTGAAGGAACAGTGCCCGCTGGACAGCGCGGCGCAAAATCTTTTGGAAATGGCGTTCAAGAAAATGAGCCTGTCGGCGCGTTCCTATGACCGTATCATCAAGGTGGCGCGAACCATTGCCGATTTGGACGGCGCGGAAAATATCGACGCGAAGCATATCGGCGAGGCGGTGCAGATGAGGAACGACGTGGGGCTGAGCGCGGAGTGAAAATTTGATTTTTGCGGGGGCGCATCATGGAAAACAGTGAGGACAATCACATGGTTTCGGGAACGACGAAAAATCTGGGCGTCATCGGCTGGCCGATTGCCCATTCGCTTTCGCCCGCGATGCAGGCGGCGGCTATCCGCGCGGCGGGGCTGGACTATGCGTATATCGCGATGCCCGTGCGGCCGGAGGCGCTTCCGGATGCGGTGGAGGGACTTCGCAGTCTCGGCTTTCGCGGCTTCAATGTGACGATTCCGCACAAGTCCGCCGTCATGGCGCTGCTCGACGAGGTAGACGAGGACGCGCGGCGGATCGGCGCGGTCAATACCGTTATCAATGAGAACGGGCGGCTTTTGGGGCGCAATACCGACGTGACCGGATTTTTGCGCGGCCTTTCACGTCAGGGCGTGACCGTGAAGGGAAAAAGGGCGGTCGTTCTCGGCGCGGGCGGCGCGGCGCGGGCTGTGATTTGGGGATTGATCCGTGAGGGCGCGGCCGGTATTGTTGTCGGCGTACGAAACGCGTCAAAGGCACAGGAGGCGTTGGCGGATTTTGCGGCGGAGACAGAAGTCCTGTCGTGGGACGGCGACGCTTTTGCGGGAGCGCTGGCGTCGGCGGATATTCTCGTGAACACGACGCCGCTCGGCATGACGCCGAAGACGGAGGAAATGCCGCCGGTGGACTGGAGCCGCGTTCAAAAGGACGCGTTTGTTTACGATATTATTTACACGCCGGGCTGTACGCGATTCCTGCGCGAGGCAAAGGCGCACGGCCACCGCGTGACGAACGGCGTGGCGATGCTGGTCGGGCAGGGCGCGGAAGCCTTGTCGCTCTGGACGGGCATCGAGCCGGATGAGGGCGCGATGGAACAGGCTCTTTTTGCGGCGCTGTCGGAAAAGGAAAATGGAGGTCGCGCATGAGGAAAGATGCGGCAGCTTTGGAAAAGGAACTCTCCATCGAGCGGCAGCGGAACGCCGGTCTGGAAAATGAGCATAAGCATTTGCAGGCTCGCTACGACATACTGAAAGAAGAATACGACAAGCTCCAGCAGTATGTGGCGGATCATGCCCAGCCGCCGAGGGTCGAGTACGAAGGGGAGCAGTTCATTGATCCGGGGGAGGAAAAGGATTTTTACACCGGAGAACGGAAAGAAATCGTGCTTTCGGTTCTGAATGACACGGTATCTTCCCTGAAAAGGGGAAGCCGGAGGCGGGACGTCGTGGAGTCCGTGCTTGCGGCAAACGGCAAAGGAGAAGAGCAAAAGAAGCGGGAAAAGGAACTGAAGGCCATCCTGCGCGGTTATGTGACGATGGACGCTTCCGTCAGGAACCGCCTGCAGAAATTCGGGTTCATTATCAACGGCGCTGGCAAGCATTATGAACTCGTTTATTACGGCGACAAACGGTACGCGTACACATTCTCGAAAACGGCCAGCGACGCCCGGGCGGGCGTGAACGCGGCGGCGTCCATCGCGACGTTGGTGCTGTGATGGAGAGGATAGAGGAAAAAGGCGTCGCGGCTTTGGCGGAGCAAGCGGTGCGTGGATTGCCGCAGAACGGACGCGGCGCTGAAAATATGCTCCCGTCGGTGAAGGCGGCGCCGGTGGTGGCGCTGGCGGACAAAATCATCCATGAGGCCGTTTTGCAGAACGCCAGCGATATCCATATCGAGCCGATGAAAGACCGCCTGCGCGTCCGGTACAGGATTGACGGCGTGCTCCGCGATATGTACGGCGGACTGCCGCTTCGTTTGAAGGACTTCCTGCTTTCACGGATCAAGATCATGGCGAAGCTGGATACGACGGAGCGGCGGCTGCCCCAGGACGGGCGGATTGCCTTCGGGGAAGGGGATTCGGCGGTAGACATCCGCGTCTCGACAATGCCGGTGCTTTTGGGCGAGACGGCGGTGCTCAGGCTCTTGAGCGGCGCGAGAAAGCTTTTGCGGTTGGACGAGCTTGGTTTTTCGCCGGCCAATCGCAGGCTGTTTGACGATTGGTGCCGTCGTCCGTCAGGACTTGTCCTAAACTCGGGGCCGGTGAATTCGGGCAAGACCACAACGCTTTACGCCGCATTGAACGAGCTGAATTCGGCCGAGAAAAACATTGTGACCATCGAAGATCCCGTTGAGTATTTCCTGCCCGGCGTCAATCAGATACAAGTGAACGCCGAAACGAAGATGACCTTTGCCCGGGGCGTCCGTTCATTGATGCGGCAGGATTTTGACGTCGGCATGGTCGGCGAAATCCGCGACGAGGAAACGGCGGAGATTGCGGTTCGCGCGGCGATGACGGGACGATTGCTGTTCTCGACGCTGCATACGGGAAGCGCGACGGGTGCGATTTACCGTATGCTCGATATGGGCGTGAAGCCATATCTTTTGGCGGCGTCGCTTCTCGGCATCATGGCGCAGCGATTGGTGCGGCGGCTTTGCCCCGCATGCAGGGAGGAGTACGACGCGGACGAAGAGGAAGCGCGGTTCCTTGCGGCGCACGGTTACGAAAAACGACGTTTCTTCCGGGCGCGGGGCTGCGAAGCGTGTCATGGCAGCGGCTATCAGGGACGCATGGCAATCCACGAGCTTCTTCCGGTGGACGTCACGATTCAACGAGCCATAGCGCAGGGGAGCGAAGATATGGACGCGCTGGCGAAACAGGCGGGCATGGTTTCGCTGGCCGAGGACGGAATCCAAAAAGCGGCGGCGGGGCATACCTCGTTGGCAGAAGTACGGAGAGTGGTGTATGGCGGGCTTTGACGAACAGACGTGGCGCGGGCTTCTCAATCGGGCGGTTTCGGCCTGCGCCTCGGACATTCATATCGCGCCGGACGCCCCCGTCTTTTTTCGTGTGAACGGCGTCCTTACGGCAGACGCGGAAAACGCTGACAAGGGAAAAGCGCCGACGGAACGGGAAATCTCGATGCTCCTTTCGTCGTGGATGACGCCTGAGCAGAGGGAAAAGTTTCGGACGCAAGGGGAGATTGATTTCGCGCGGGAAGAGGCGGATTTTCGTTTGCGCCTGCGCGTTCACGGATTTACGGTGCGGGGAGGGACGGCGCTTTCGGTGCGGCTGGTACCGGAGCATATACCGTCGCTGGATTCGCTGGGCGTTCCTCCGATTTTTCGGCGGCTGCTTTCTCTTCGTTCCGGACTGGTTCTCGTCTCGGGCAAAACAGGCGCCGGAAAGACGACGACGCTGGCGGCATTTCTCAGCGAAATTTCCCGGCAACGCGCGGCGCACATCATCACGCTGGAGGATCCGATTGAATACGTTTACGAATCGGGGAAAAGCCTGATCAGTCAACGAGAAATCGGCGCGCATTTTACGTCCTTCGGCGGCGCAATCCGAAGCGCGCTTCGGGAAGACCCCGACATTTTGCTGGTGGGCGAGCTGCGCGACGCGGATGCGGTGCAGGCGGCTCTCAGCGCGGCGGAAACGGGGCAGCTTGTGTTGGCAAGCCTTCATACGCGTTCCGCCGCCGAAGCAGCGCACCGGATCGAAAGCTTTTTCCCCGCGGCGCAGCAGCAGGAAATTCGCGCCCAGCTTGCAGCCGTTTTGGAAGCGATGATTTCGCAGGAGCTTTTGCCGGCAGTCGGCGGCGGGCGCGTTTTGGCGTCGGAAGTGCTTGTCGCGACGGACGCGGTGCGTCATCTGATTCGCGCGGGCAAGCCGGAGCAGTTGGCGTCCTGCATCGTGTCCGGCGCATCCTCTGGGATGCAGACGATGGGGCAGGATGTCGGGCGATTGCGTGCAGCGGAGAAAATCGACGCGGAAACGGCGCGCCGGTTTGAGAAAATACGATGAGCGCAAACGTGATGACCGAATTCGATTATAAAGCGCGGGACGCGGCGGGCCGCATGAGCAGGGGAAGGCTTCGGGCGGCGTCGAAGCGGGAAGCCGCGAAACGTCTTTCCGAGGGCGGCCTTTTTGTGGTGAGGCTTCGCCCCGCGCGCATGACATGGCGATTGGAGTCGAAGCCGGATCGCCGGTTTCCCGTGTTGCTCTGCCGTCGTCTTGCGGTAATGCTGTCAGCGGGCGTAACGATAGGAGAAGCGCTTCGCGTGCTTTCTGAGCAGGAGACAAAGGGAACGGGCGGTCAAGTCCTGAAGGGGCTTTATCGCTCGGTATCCGACGGCGAGCGGCTGTCCGAGGCGATGGGGCAATGGCCGCAGGTTTTCGCGCCGAGGATTATGGCCCTTGTCGACGCGGGTGAGCGGAGCGGCAGCCTCGATATCCTTCTGGAGCGGCTGGCGGATTCGTTGGAATCGGATTACGCCGCGAGGGAAAAGCTGCTGACGCTGATGATGTATCCGTGCGTTTTGGCGGCTGCGGTGGTGATGGCTGCGGGATTTTTGCTGATGTTCGTATTTCCCGTGTTTGTGTCAATGTTCCAGGCCCTTTCGATTGAGCTTCCGCTTCCGACGCGGTTCTTGCTCGGCGCCTATGATTTTCTCGGTGACTATGGGCTGTTGCTTTTGATTGCATTAGTCGCGTCGGCGGTTTGCGTGATGTGGCTGTATCGTCGGAAGGACGCGTTCCGCGTCCGTGTCGACCGCGGGCTGATCCGCTTTCCCGTCTGGGGCAAGCTGATTCTTGCCGCCGAGCGGACGAGCCTTTCGGATACGCTTTCCGTGCTGCTTTCCAGCGGGCTGGTCATCGACCAGGCGCTTTCGATTGTGCAGGGCGTTACGGAAAATGCGTTTTTGAGGCAGGGGCTTCGCCGTGCGCATTCCGAGGTGCAAAAGGGTTATCCGCTTTCACAGGCACTGCGGCGGAGCGAGCTTTTCGCGCCGATGCATCTGGAGCTTTTGGCGACAGGCGAGGCGGCGGGAGAATTGGAGACCATGCTCGCGAAGATTGCCTCGTATTGCCGCCTCGATATGGACACCCGCGCGGAGCGGATCCGCGTGCTGTTGCCGCCTGTTGCGCTACTGATCCTCGGCAGCGTCGTAGGATTCATCATTTTCTCAACCGTGCTGCCGCTTTTGGACAGCATGACGGCGTTTATGTAAAGGATGGAGGGAAAGACGTTGAAAAGACTTTTTGCAAATCAGCGGGGATTCACATTGCTGGAGATGCTGATCGTCATCAGCATTGTCGGCGTGCTGGCGGCGGTCGCCGTGCCGCGTTTCACGAACGCGGTGGCATTGGCGAATACCGCGCGGATACAGTCGGACCTTCAGGTGCTGAACGCCGCCGTCGTGATGTATCAGACGGAAAAGGGGACGAACCCGTCAAAAATCGAGGACTTAAGCAACTATGTGCTCGATATTGCCAATGTGAAGCCGCCGAAAGGGGAATGCCGACTCAAGGACGGCAGCTCTCTTACGGTAACGGCGACGTCTTACGGCCTGATATCGGATGACAAGGACGGGATGCAGGCGACTTGCGAAGGGAAAAAACTCAGCGAATTTTGGCGGAAGGAATAGATGATGGACGAAGAATTGAAGCTGACGAGCCAGCTTTTTCGCCGTCATCGCCGCGTGCTTCTGGCGGGCGGCGTTCCGCTGTTTTTTTTATGCGTTTTCCTGTGCCGGGAAAACGGGCGGCTCTTGGAGGGCGTCGTGCTGACAGCTTTTCTTTGGGTGGCGGCCGTATTCGATTATTATTATGGGCTGATTTTCGACCGGCTGACATTTCCGATGGCGCTTTTTGCGGTGTGCTTCCATTTCCACGGGATTATGGACGCGCCCAATCTATTGCTCGGTGCTGTCACGGGCGGAGCGCCGCTTTTTGCTTTGGCTGTTTTGACGAACGGCGGAATCGGCGGCGGCGATGTGAAACTGGCGGCGGCGGGCGGGCTTTGGCTCGGATCGCAGGGCGTGCTTCTCGCGCTTGCGCTTGCCTCCTGGTTCGGCGGGCTGACCGCAATCTTCCTGCTCGTGTCGGGGCGAAGGAAAAGAAAGGATGCGATAGCGTTCGGCCCCTTTATTTCACTTGGGATTTGGACGGCGTTTTTCTTTGGCGCCCGATTGCTTGCGGATTATGAGACGTTCTGCCTTGGATAAGCGCGGCGAGGGGCTGGCGGGACTCCTGATTGCGCTGTTGATCGTTTCCGTGGTTGCGGCGTTTGCCGTGCCGCGGCTGTGGCATTTCGGGACTGCGCTCCGGCTGGACGGCGAGGCGGCGCGGCTTGCCACGGAGCTTATGCGTTTCAGGGAAACGGTCATGACGCGGCAGCCGGTTCATGAAGATTTCATGAACGCAGGGGGAGAACCGCTGCCGAAATTCGAGCTGAAGGCGAACGGATACGGGATGCGCGCCGGCGGAAACGTTCTTTTTTGGTATCCGTTGCCCAAAGACGTCAGGCTGATATGCAGCAGTGATGTGAGTTTTCGCATGACGGGAGACGCGCAGCCGATGACGATCATGCTTCAGTCGGGAAAAGAGGTGCGCTATGTCATTATCGACGTGGTGGGCAGAGTGCGGGTTTCGCCTACGCCCCCGGAGGAATAACCAGCGAGGTTTTTTCCTGTTGGAAGCTCTTGTCCTTTCTTTTCTCGTGCTCGGCTGCGGCGCTTCAGTCGCCGCCTATCGCGCGTTGGCGGAGAGCCGTGTCTCGGCGGGGGCTGAGATTACGGCGGCGTATCTCGCACAGGAGCAGAACGCGTGGATCGAGGGACAGTCGGCGTCGTATCTTCGCTCGCATGGGACGGTTCTTTGGTGTGGGGAGGAAACTGCGGCTTTGGAACGGAACGGTACGCAGTTTGAGATTTCGTCCTCGGTTTCGCCGCACGCGGAAACGGACAAGCTCGCGTCGGTAGAGACGCGGGTTCGGTGGCAGATTGGCGGACGGGATCGGGAAAAGACGTATCGAAAGCTTGTGGTTTATCGTGAATGAGGGGCGGCATTCGGGGGAAAAAGGCGCGGCTCTTCTGGAACTGGTTGCGTCGATGCCGTTGCTCGCGGTTCTCTCCGTCGCGCTCGGCACGGCGTTCGTCTTCGGCGTACGCGCGTATCTGTTCCTGATGAGCGACTGGGCGCTTCAGGAACAGGTGGGCTACGCGATGGAACGCATGGTGATGGACCTTCGCTATGCGGAGGATGCGAAAATCGAAGGCAATCGCCTCAAGGTTCATTGCCGTGAGGTAAGCGGCCACCTTGACTGGTTTGTATATGAAAGGACGAACGAGACGGCGCCCCGCATCCGCCGCAGCGGTCAGCCGTTGACGGGACAGAGCACGTTGGGGAAAATCAGGATGAAAGAGTTTGAAGCGAGGTTTGCCGATGCGCGGGAGCAAGCCGTTTTTTTGCGCCTTGTGGGGGAAAATACGTTGACCGGTCAAACGTACGAGCTGGAAACGATGGTCACATTGATGGGGAAAACGCCGTGATGAACAGGATTTTGCGCGGGGAACGGGGCGTGGTTTCAATTTTCGGGCTGTGCGCGCTCGGCATTTTGATGATCCTTTCTGCGACGATGTATGCGGTGAGCAGAAACCATACTTCCTCGGCGCGCCGTTTTTTGGCGAGGGACGAGCTCAGGAACGCGGCGGAGGACGGCGTGCGGCTGGCAATCGTCAGAATGAATGCGGACGCGACGGTGGCGGCGAAAGCGAACGGGGCGACAGGCAAAATGGAATCGCTGCTTACGGTCAAGGCGGGAGACGCTTCCGTTGAAGTTTTCGCGCGTAAGAAGGGAACAGAGATCCTGCTTTTGGGTCTTGGCAAAAACGAAGAGGAACATGCCCGCGCAATCGGCGTGGTAAAAGAAAATGCGGGCAAGTACAGCATCGAGCATTGGGAGAGATAAAGATTTTACTTTCATTTTCGGTTTTGGTATGATGTCAATAGATAGGTTGAAATGGGAGGGATTCTTATGATGCAGTCGGAAAAAGTGAAAAAAGCGCTGGACGCGGTGGAAGACGCTTGCGGACATTG
>JAGAZS010000150.1 GCA_017939945.1 Schwartzia sp. (in: firmicutes) | reverse complement strand
GGGATGGATGCGTCGATAAAGCTCTTGTGCGAGAGGTCTACTTGTTCCTCAAAGAATATGAACCCTTCGGGATAGGCGACGCCGTACACGTCGCGAAGCAGCGAAAGCCAAAAAGAATGGGTTTCCCCTTTTTCATAGCCGCGCCCTTTCCAAGTCTCGGCAAATATCTTCGCCGCCGTTCGTTGTTCGGATTCCTTCATGGTGGTTGCCTCCCGTGAAAGTCTGTCTGACTGTAAAAATTCTACTCGCTTCCCCGTGTTTTGTAAAGGATGGACGTACTTGACGCTATTTTGAAAAGTAGTATAATAATCCCTGCAAGTGGGGGCCGACGACGAAGCGTCGGCTCTCCTGACGTTTTTTATACCATAGTTCCTCGAAAGGAAGCGTTATCCCCATGGAACTCATTTCTCTTTCTCTGTTGTTTCTCGCTATCATCCTCGGTTTTTTGCGGCACATGAACACGGGGCTCCTGTCCATCGCTTTTGCGCTGGTTTTGGTGCGCGTGGCAGGAATCCCGGACAAGGCGGTGATTGCGGGCTTCAACTATTCGCTGTTCCTGATCCTGCTGGGCGTCACTTATTTGTTCAGTATCGCGCAGCTGAACGGCTCGTTGGCGCTGCTGGCGGAAAAGGTCGTCGCCCTGACGGGGGAGCATACGGCTTTAGTTCCCGTCGTCATTTACGTTTTCTCCACGGTGCTCTCGGCGCTCGGCCCCGGCACGGTGCCGACGATTGCGATCATGATGGTGTTTTCGATGACGCTGGCCGCCGAGATGAAAATCTCCCCGGTCATGCTCGCGGCGCTCGTGGTGCTGGGCGCCTCGGGCGGCGGCGTGTCCCCGCTGGCTGCGACGGGCATCATCGGGAGGAATCTTTGCGAGCAGATCGGGCTTTCCGGCGTCGAAGGATCGTTCCTGATGAACGGCGTGCTGTCCATGACCGTCTATGCGGCGGTGGTCTATATCGCCTTTGGCGGCTGGAAGCTTCATTCCAGCCATGTCATTCACCTGTTTGAGCTTCCCGAGTTCAGCGCGAAGCAAAAAACGACGCTGGCAGGCATCGCGGTCATGGTGGTGCTTGTGATGTTTTTCCATTTCAACGTGGGCCTGACGAGCTTTGCCGTTGCCGCCGTGCTCTCTCTTCTCAAGGTTGCGGACGAGGGCGAGGCGTTGAAGAACGTCCCGTGGGGCACGCTGATTCTGATCGGCGGCGTCAGCGTGCTGATGAACCTGATCATCAAGCTCGGCGGCATCGAGCTTCTGTCCGACACGCTGGCTTCGATTATGACGCCTTCGACGGCGACGGCGATCACGGGCATTACCGCAGGGTGTATGTCCTGGTGCAGCTCCACGTCCGGCGTCGTCATGCCGACGCTGATTCCTGCGATTCCCGATCTTTTTGGGAATCTCGGCGGCGGTTTTGATCCCGTCGAGATGGCAACGTGCCTTTCGATGATTTCTCATTGCGGGGGCATCAGCCCGCTCTCCACGGGCGGCGGTCTCGCGCTTGCGGCGTATTCCTCGGCGGCGAAAGCCTCCGTTCCCGAGCAGCATCGCCTGTTTGTGCGCCTCTTTGCGGTTTCCGCCTGCGGCGTCGTTTTTCTTTCGTTCCTCGCATGGATGGGATTGTTCCATTGGCTGCTGTGATACAGGGAGACCATATGGTATTGCGGGTGCTTTTTTCTTGACGATTTATGAAATCATGGTATAATAAACATAGAAAGAGACAGCCGATGTTGTCCGCGTCGGCTCTCCCAAAGTTATTGGCTTTAGAAAAAACCGCGCAACATACGCGGTTTTTTCATTTCATCGCTGAAACTATCTCCGGTATGAAAGGATAGCCACGATGAGAAGGCCGAAGGCAATCATCAAAGACAACGCTTCAAACACCGTCATGGGCATCACCTCCCTTACGGGAGCAAACCGACGTACATCTACTGTCTCTCGTGTTGTATTATAGCATGAATGTTATATGAAAGAAAGGTTTGTTCGGAATGATTTTCGCTGGAATGCTTGCTATGGGGTTTTTGCTCGGCTTTTGCGGCGCGGGCGGTTCCGGCATGACGATCGCGCTCTTGGTGGCGGGCTATGGCGTGCCGATGCATAAGGCCTTGGCTGTGGCCATCACGGCGATGATTTTCACGATGATTTCCGGCACCGTCAGCCACCTCCGCGAGGGAGAGGTCGAGGTGAAGATGGGGCTTGTCATCGG
The DNA here is from genome assembly GCA_017939945.1 of Schwartzia sp. (in: firmicutes). Classification (GTDB taxonomy): domain Bacteria; phylum Bacillota; class Negativicutes; order Selenomonadales; family Selenomonadaceae; genus RUG12372. Next base: position 3,175 of record JAGAZS010000150.1, on the reverse strand, counting down.
CGGCGCGGGCATGGTCGGCGCGTTTGTCGGCGCGCATGTCGCGCACAGTCTTCCGACGAACGAGCTCAGCTTCTTTACCGCCATGATGATGTTCCTGTCGGCAGTCATCATGTATATCCGCTTGTATCACAAGGCGTGGCTTGACCGCCGTATCCATATCCGCAGGACGCAGCCACAGGGGCGGGAGCTTCTTGTGCTCGGCTCGGTGACGGGCGTCGTGACAGGCTTCCTTTCCGGCGCCTTCGGTATCGGCGCGACAGCGTTTATCCAGCTTGCACTGATGATGTTTTTCGGCGTCTCGCTGCTGAAGACCGTCGGGACCTGCATGCTGGTGATATTGCCGATTTCGATTGCGGGCAGCGCCGGATATATCATGAACGGCCATCTGGATATGGCCATTTTCGTTCAGACCTTTCTCGGCCTCGTAATCGGCTCCTTCATCGGCGCGAAATTCACGAGCCTCGCGCCGCGTCCTGTTTTGCAGGCGGTGGTCACGGCGACGCCGCTGATCGGCGGGCTGGTGATTTTCCTGAATCGATAACGTCTTGACTTATTCCTTGTTTCCTATATAATGAAGTGCGTTGGAGGTGGAACAGAGTGGGGGATGCAGAGATTGTACGCCGCGTTTTCTTTTCTTTGGTCAGCGCGATGTGTATCGTTTTTATCGCGGGGATTCTCATCGGCCCGCGCAACAAGCAGAAGTGGTTCAAGCTGCGCGATATGAGCAAGGGCTTCTGGTTCTTCAACCGGCGCGGTATCCTGGGCGAGACGCTGCGGTTCGGATGGCCGAAGACGCAGGAAGGCTTCAAGGCGGCGGGCGCGATGATCGCGATGATCGCGCTGACGACATATATCATTTTTCTGATATGACATATTTTCATGGAAAGATAAAAGCTCTTTTTTCTTAGGGGAAGAGAGCTTTTTCTTTTTCTTCTATTGTGCGGGGCATGAATTTATGATATGATGGTTTTGGTGGAAAAGGAGTTTTTTAGTTTTTATTCATCAAGGAGGAATGCAAAATGGCTGTCAACAATGTAACCACCAACGCGCAAATGGCGTATGCGTCCGTGTCGGCGTCCCTGAAGACGACGCAGGCGCAAAAGAAAGACGAGAAGGTCGCCGAGAAACCCGAAAAGACTATGGGCGACGCTTACTCCGTCAGCATCTCTGCTGCGGCGAAGGACGCGGCGAAAAACGCGGCGGGCGCCGGAGAGAAGGACGCCCAAGTGGAAGGCGCGGGCGCCGAGAAAGCGAAAGGCTTGACCGCGGATCAGGTTCGCCAGCTTCAGGACATGACCGACCAAAGCTACACGATGATGATCCAGGCCATGACCGAGCAGAACATGAAGGTGCAGAACCTGTTCAACGAGGGCATCTATTCGCTGAACTTCGACGGGAACAAGATCGGCATCGAGAACTTCATGCTCCCGCCGGTAGGCACGACGCCGGAGGAAGCGCAGGCCGCGATCTCCGAGGGCGGCGCTTATTCCGTTGGGGCGGTCTCCGACCGTATCTTCGGATTGGCAGAGGCTCTCGCGGGCGGCGACGCGGGCAAGCTGTCCGAGATGCGCGCTGCGGTGGAGGAAGGCTTCCGTCAGGCGGGTATGGTCTTCAAGGACATCACCGGCAAGGACGATATGCCGCAGATTACCCACGATACCTATGCCGAGATCATGAGCCGCTTCGACAAGAAGACGGCGGAGATGGGCGGCGCCTGATTCGCCGTTTCAAACAGTTTTTCCGTAAAAATATGCCGCGACCCTGCGCCATGGGGTCGCGGCGTTTTTGTATTCTTATGTTCCTTCAATCAATTTCTTCCGCGCTCGCAGGAACAGGGCGAGGGAGAACAGCACGCATCCCGCCACATAGAAGACGTATTTCATGCCGAACATCGTTGCCACCACGCCGCCAAGAACCGGGCCGAGGATCGAGCCGATCTGCTGGACGGCGAACATCATGCCGAAGATGCTGCCCTTGACGTCGGGGGAAGTGTTTTTTGCCAGCAGCGCGTTGATGGACGGGTGGACGGCGCAGAAGAAGACGCCGCAGACGAACTGCATGGCGGCGTAAATATGGAGGTTGGTCACCGAGCCCTGGATGAAGAGACCGACGCCCGCCAGCGGGATCGCGGTCAGGGCGGCGCGCAGATACCCCTTGTGCTGGCCGAACCAGCCCCAGGCGGGGGCTGCGATGACGCCCGCAAAGCCGCCGAGGGAGAAAATCATGCCGGAGACGAAAATGATGTTCGGCAGCTCGCCTGCGAGGGACGTGATATAAGTGGTCATGATCGGCTGAAGGATCAGGATGACCATCTGCATGACCGCCGAGGCGCAGAGCAATGTCCGCAGCACGGGGATCTTCAGCAGCGCCAGAGGGCTGGGCGCGGGCGATTTCGCTGCGTCCTTTTTCCGGGACGGGTCCGGCGGCTCCTTGATGACGAAAAGGAAAATGATGCAGTTCAGCATCAGAGCGGCGGAGGCCACGAAAAACGAGGCGCGCATGCCGAAGGCCTCGGCCAGTACCCCGCCGAGCAGCGGGCCGATGACGCCGCCGGCGGTCATCGCGCTCTGCATGACGCCGAGGCAGACGCCCAGCTTGTCCGGCGGCGCGTACATCGTCATGATCGCGAGATCCATCGGCCATAGCCCCGCGGCGAAGCCTTGGAAAATACGCATCCCGACCAGCTCCAGCGGAGACGAGACGACGCCGCCGAGGAAATAGCTGACGGACAGCAGGAGGCTCGCCCGTATCGCCATCATCCGTTTGCCGTGGGTGTCCGCCATGCGCCCCCAGATCGGCCCCATGATCGCGCTGACCACGAAGCTGGCCGAAAACACGGCGCCCGACCAAAGATTGACATTCTCCATCGGAACGCCCAGCTCATGGGTTAAATACATCGGCAAAAAGGGAATCAGCATCGTATAGCTTGACGCCATGAAGATGACGTTGCCTGTCAAAACGGCGAGCACTACTTTCCAGCTCACTGCGTTTTCACTTCTTTCAAAAATATTCTGGTTCAATGGTTTCCTTATTATAGTGCATATTTTATAAAATGAAAAGGCGCGAACGATTGTCGCGGCGGCAGAAAATCATTATAATATGATATGACTGAAATTTATCAAAGGGAGACGAAAGAATTTGGAGCTATCTGCGGCGCATATCGGTTTCATGCTGG
>JAGAZS010000149.1 GCA_017939945.1 Schwartzia sp. (in: firmicutes) | reverse complement strand
CTGCGGGACGTCCTCGAAACATACGCCGATCCACGCAATATCGAAATGGAGATAGACGCGTTTTCGTCCGGCAGTGCTTTTATTCGGGACTTCCAGCCCGGTAAATACGAAATGATCTTTTTCGACAACTACATCGGGAAAGGGCTGGGCATCGACTTTGCGCGCATCGTGAGGACGCAGGACAAGGAAGTGGAAATCGTCTTTGTCAGCATGAGCCCGGAGTTCGCGGTCTCCGGCTTTGAGGTGCGCGCGCTGCACTATCTGATCAAGCCCGCCACCCCCGAAGCCATCGAAGGGGTTTTCGAGCGGATCTGGAAGCACACGCCGAAGGTCGAAGACACGATGATCGAGGTGATTTTCGAGCGCCATCCGCTCCTGATTTCCGCCCGCTCTATCCGGTACATCGAGGTCGTCAACAGGACCTGTTATATTTACGGCGAAAAGGAATGCCAGACGCATGTGCCGCTCAAGAAGCTGCTGGAAACCCTGCCGCCGGGCGAATTCATCCGCACGCACAGCAGCTTCGCCGTGCGATTGTCCTGCATACGCACGATGGACAAGACCGATTTCATCCTGGACGACGGCAAAGCCATCCCCATCGGCCGCGCGTTCAGCGACTGCAAGAGCGCCTATATCGAATATCTGACGAACAGGAATAAGCGATAACGGATCGGCGAAAAAGCCCCGGCCACGAAGAGTTCACTTCAGGGCCGGGGCCTTTTTGTCTATTTCTCTTTTTTCAACGCTTCGTCGAGAAATGCACGGCAAACCGTTTCGGAGATTTTCGCCGCGTCTTCGTTTTTCACGATTTTTTCCCGTTTCTTTCCCATCTTCTTTTCAAGCTTTTTCGCCCGCTTTTCGTCGCCCGCCCGGATCGCCTCGAGCCAATCCAGCGCAAGGACGTCGGCTTCGGCCAGGAGTTCCAGCTGCTTCAGCTGGGGCTTGCATTCGCGGAGCTTCTTCCCCGGCAGCTTGCTTCGCAGGGTTTTCGCCGCAGCGGCAAGCTCCGAGAATTTTTCCCGCAGGGCTGCGCGTTTGGCTTCGGCGCCCTCCCCCTTCGGCCACGCGCGCCAAAAATCTTCTATTTCCGCACGGAGCGCCTCGCCGTCCTGCCGCCCGATGTTCGCCCAGTGGTTTTCGAGATGCTGGGATTGGCCGGCGACCAGTTCCATTTGCGGCGCGAGCTCGCCGTATTGCTCCCGGATCGCTTTTTCCCACGCGGCCTGCGGCTCGTAGCTTTCCGGCGCGAGAGCGTAGGCGGCGCCCGTGGCGAGACTGATTTTCGAGAGTTCCGCCGCGCTCATCGGGTTGAAGAAAATCGCGGGAATCCCCGCCTCCGGCAATTTTTCCACCGGGCCGAGGGCCAGCTTTGCCTCCATGTAATCGTTGACAGGATAGTTCCACCAAAGACCGAGCCGCCGCCCGTAAAGCCGCTCCGTGTCGTCCAGCGTTTTCCCGGACAAGCCTTGCATGACGACGCCGTCCCCTGTGAAAAGCGGCAGCGCGTCTTTCGGAAGGCCGAGGGAAAAGTCTTTCGTGTAGGGCTTCGCTTTTCCGTCCGTACCGCGCATATCGGGCAAAAAATATTCCGTCGGCACGGTGAGAAGCGGCGAAACATCGCCGCGGGGCTTCACAAAATGCGCGTCGAGCCAGCGCAGAAGTTCCGCCTGCCCCTGCCCATCCTTTTCCGTGATGTCGTCGAAGAACACCGCGAAGTCCCGCACGCCGAGGGCGTAGACGGATTCGAGCTTCTCCAGAAGCTTTTTCCTGTCCATCGCGCCACGAAGCGGCGTATAGGAATTGTCCAGCCCCGGCGACAGGGCGAAGATGAATTTCACATGATGCCGCTGCGCTTCGCCGATGAGCGCCGCCAGCTTTTTGATCTGGGATTCCGGGTACGGCTCGCGCCATTTCTCCCGGTGGTAGGGGTCATCCTTCGGCGCGTAGATGTAAGCGTTCAGCCCATGCGCCTCGCAAAAGGCCATCATGTCGATCCTCTGCTCCTGCGTCCAAGGCCTGCCGTAAAACCCCTCGACGATGCCGCGAAGGGGAATCGGCGCGGCGAAAGCCGCCCCCTGCACCGAAAGAGCACAAAGTATAGTTGCCGCAATCTTTTTCCAGTTCATTTCTTCTTGCCTTTCACCGCGTCCATCATGATTTTCTGGTTCGCCAGCGCCGCCTCGTTGTTGTCGTGGATCTCGTCCGTCACGATGAAGAAATCCTTCCACGCGGCTTCATAATCCCCCAGCTTCGCGTGGGCGATACCGATGCCGACGCGGGCGTCCGCCGACTGCGGGTTCAACGCCAGCTCATGCTCGAAGTCCGCGATTGCGTCTTTGTAGCGGTCAGCCAGCAAATAAAGATTGCCCCGATTGTACCACGGCTGGGGCATCATCGGGTCGAGAGCGATGGCCGCCGTGTAGTCGGCCTCGGCTTTCGCGAGGTCGTGCAGCGCCTCGTAGCAGATCGCCCGGTCCAAATACGCCTCGGCGG
>JAGAZS010000148.1 GCA_017939945.1 Schwartzia sp. (in: firmicutes) | reverse complement strand
GAATAAATTCCTTGCGAAGCTGGCCTCCGATCTCGAAAAGCCGGACGGCCTCGTGGTCATCCGGCCGGAGGATGTGGAAAAGGTTTTGGCTCCGCTGCCGGTGAGCCGGATCTTCGGCGTCGGGAAAAAGACCGAGGCGCGGCTTGCCGCCCTTGGATTCAGGACCATCGGTCAGCTTGCCGCCGCTGACAGGGGGGAACTGGCTCGGTCCCTCGGCGACCGGATGGCGTCGCAGCTTCTCGCCCTCGCCCACGGCCTTGACGATCGGCCCGTGGAGCCGAGGCGTGCTGCGCAGTCCATCGGGCGGGAAGAAACTTTTGACGAGGACATCCGCTCCCGGGGGGAGGCCGAAAAAGTGCTGCTCGCACTGTCGGAAGAAGTCGGCTGGCGGCTACGGCGAAAAGGTCTATTCGCGCGGACGATCACGTTGAAGGTCCGTCTCGGCTCCTTCGACACCTTCACCCGCCAGCAGACGCTTCCCGAACCGATTGCTTACGACGAGGATATCTTCCGGGAGGCGCAGACATTGTTTCGCGCTTTTTCCATGCCGCCGGGACAGGGAATCCGTTTGCTCGGCGTCTCCGCCGGAAATCTTTCGGAAGGCGGAGAGGTTTCGCTGTTCGACGACCACGAAAAGAAAGATCGCCTTTACGACGCGATCGACGGTTTGAAAAAGCGTTTCGGGGAAAATATTCTGACGCGCGCCGCGCTGCAAAAAACGAAGGAAGAATAAAAACGTCCGCAATCGTCTCGTTTTCGACGATTGCGGACGTTTATTTCTGTATTTATCCGACCAGGAACCTCTCCGCTATGAACACTACTACGCAGCAAAAAGCCGAGACCTTGAACAGGCTCGCTCCGAGCCACGCCAGGAGCGCTCCGATAATCAGCGCCAGCATGCCAGAGACCGGCGTCTGGGTCGCGTGGAGGATGTCGGGAAAGGTCATGACCGCCAGCGTGATGTAAGGCACATAAAACAGGAACGAGCGCACGAAGCGGCTCTTGATCTGGCGGCGGATCAGCGTCAGCGGCAGGATGCGTATGGCCAGCGTCACCGCGGACATCACGAGGAGATAGATCCAAATGCTGTGCGTCATGTTTCACTCTCCTCGTCTTTTCGCGGGTACTTCACGGCGGCGATTGCCGACAGCACCACGGTCAAAAGGATGGTTCTCGTGCCGCCGGACAGCTCCGAGATTACCGGTAGCACCGAGGCGGCGAAGCTGGCCGCGAAGGCCAGCAGGACGAAAGCGCCGACGACGCGGTTTACCCGCGCGGGCGGGATGATGATTGCGAGGAACATGCCGTAAAGCGCCACGGAAAGGGCGCTTACTATCGCCGGAGGCAGTGCGTTCCCCGCCATGATACCGATGGCCGTGCCGCCTGCCCAGCCCGGCAGCGCGACGAGCATCGCACCGTAGTTGTAATAGGGATCGAGAGGCGCGGGGCGCGCGGCGGAAATGCCGAAAATCTCGTCGGTCACGTCGAAGCCGACAAAAATCCGGTGCCAGATCGAAGCGTCCGGCGCGAACCGCTGGCTCAGGACGCAGCTCATCAAAAGATAGCGGGCGTTGGCCACCAGCGTGATCAGCGCCATTTCGAGATACGGACTGTCGGCGGCGATAACGGTGAAGGCTGCGTATTCCCCCGCCGAGGCGTTGTTGAAGAAACTGGCGAGAAAGCCCTGCAATGGCGAAAGCCCCGCGTTCCGCGCGGCAATGCCGAGGGTGAAGGCCACGACAAAATAACCGAGGGCAATCGGCATCCCGTCCCGGATTCCCTCCCGCAGCACCTCGCCGTGGGACGCGATAAGGCCGGACTTGTTCAAACGCACATCGCGCGCCTCCTTTCCGTAATACTTATTTTTGCATTTTTCGTGTGACTCATATATTGTAATGAAAGCCACCTCGTTTGTAAAGACAAAAAGCCGCCGCGCGAAGCAAAACGCGCGACGGTTTTTGCATGAGGGGGACGTTAGGTTTCTTTTATTCGCTGAAAAGGTCGGTAGACAGATACCGCTCGCCGGTGTCCGGCAACAGCGCTACGATTGTCTTGCCCTTGTTCTCGGGACGAACTGCCAGCTTCGCTGCTGCGGCCAGCGCTGCGCCGGAAGAAATGCCGACCAGCACGCCCTCGGCGCGGGCAAATTCCCTGCCGAAACGGAACGCTTCCTCGTTCGCGATCGGGATGACTTCGTCGTAAATCTTCGTGTTCAGCGTGTCCGGCACGAATCCCGCGCCGATCCCCTGGATCTTGTGCGGGCCTGCCTGCCCCTTGCCGAGCACCTGCGAATCTTCAGGCTCCACCGCAACGATCTTGACCGAAGGCTTCTTCTCCTTCAGGTATTCGCCGACGCCGGTCAATGTACCGCCGGTGCCGACGCCCGCGACGAAAATGTCCACCGCGCCGTCGGTGTCGTCCCAAATCTCCGGGCCGGTCGTCGACTTGTGCATCGCCGGATTGACCGGATTCGTGAACTGGGACGGAATGAACGAGTTCGGAGTCTCCTTCGCAAGTGCCTCCGCTTTCTCGATGGCGCCCTTCATGCCCTTCGAGCCGTCGGTCAGCACGATTTCCGCGCCGTAAGCTTTGAGCAGATTGCGGCGTTCGACGCTCATCGTCTCCGGCATCGTCAGGATGGCGCGATAGCCGCGCGCCGCCGCGACGCTGGCGAGGCCGATGCCCGTGTTGCCGCTGGTCGGCTCGATGATGACCGAACCTTTTTTCAGGACGCCGCGCTTCTCCGCGTCCTCGATCATCGCCTTCGCGATGCGGTCCTTGACGCTTCCCGCAGGATTGAAATATTCAAGCTTTACAAGCAAATTCGCCGGGAGCTCTTTTTCCCGGATGAAATTGTTCGCTCTGAGCAGCGGCGTGCCGCCGATCAATTCCGTCATACCCTGATAAATTTTGCCCATGGAAAACGCCTCCTAAATATGTATATGCTCGAATTTTATCCGATATTTCATAGTCTGTCAATAGGTTTTGCGTACAAAATGCGGTATTCTTGACATTTCCGGCGCTTTCTTTTATGATTTTCCTGTCATATACAGATGAAGGGAAGGATCGGAATGAACCTTTTGAAAAAGTCCGGGGCGGCGCTGGCGGCTGCTCTGCTGTTGATCGGGGCACAGCCCGCTTTTGCGGCGCCGAGCCTGTCGGAAGAAGAGATACTGATGGCAAAAGCGGACGCCAACAAACTCGTGCCGAAAAAACGCGTGGCTTTCGTGTTCCGCTCGCACGCGGACGCGGAAGTGTTCGGCCGCACGCCGGACGAAAACAAGGAGCAGGGCGTCGAAGCGGAAGCGTATCTGCTGACGCCGTACTGCCATGTGATGAGCCTGCAGATCGAGCAGGGACGCACCGGGCATGTGGATTTTGCCGCGCTGGAGCACGCCGGGGGGACGTACCAGCTTCGGCTGCGGTTTTCCTGCCGCAGCCTTGACCGTGAAGGACTCTCGAACGCCGAAATCAAAATCCGGCAGGGGCGTTTCCATGAGATTGAGCCGATGGCTCGCCGTTATACGCTGATACAGCGCGCGAAGGATTCCGACCTCGGCGGCTCGTCGTGGAGCCGCGTCGGCCTACTGCTCGATCTTCCTGCCGAGGCAATCGCGGAAGATATGCCCATTGAAGTCGAGGTAACATATCAAAACAGATATTTCCTGCGCTTCGGAGAGCTTCATGCGGACGGCGCGTTTGACCAATACGACACGAAAGCGCCCGTATTCTCATGGTCTCCGCTCCATGAATCGCTTTAAAAAATTGTTTGCGAAAAACGTACAAATTGTTTCACGTGAAACAAACGAACATAACCTGAAAAAAATCTGAAATAAAAACGGCTGCACGAAATAATCGCGCAGCCGTTTTTGAGTGTTCGCGTTATTCTTCCAGCGTGAATTCCACGCCGCCTTTCGGCAGGCTGTCGAGGGTCGGGTACTTTTTGACGAAGGAAACCGGTCGGCTCCAGTCCACGTAGACCTCCGTTTCTTCCCAGATGCGTGTCATCGCGATCTGGAAGCTGCGGACGTCCGCCATCGGGTCGATGGTCTTCGTCTCGAAATCCATAAGCGTCATGTTGGGCACGGCGATCTCATGCGTCGTGGCGAGATACGCTTCGGCTTTCTTCTTTCCCTCCTCGTGGGGCAGGGTGACGACCGCTTTCTTGGCGTCGCCGTCGTATTCGATGTATCCGAGGGTGTCCTCGTAGTGGATTGCTACGCTGAACTTGTTTTCCTGTTCCATATTCGTCTCCTTTGCGTACGATGAATTGCACTATTCTATTATTATAACCGTTTCCGCGCGTTTTGTCTGCTTTTATTTTTGCCTTTCGGCGTTTTATGAAAATTTTTGGTTAAAAACTTGAAAAACCACTAATTTCGGGCTTGTCAAGTCTTGTCTACTCTTTTTCTTTGTGCTATGATTGGACTATAAAGACGGAGCAGTCTGGGATGTGCGTAAGCAAATATAGGTGTCTAACCGACTTCTTCACAAACGGGAACCCGATTTGAGCTTGCGGCTGTTGGATCGCCTCGACGCGAGGAACAAAAACAAGACTTAGGGCACCCACCTGCACATGCAGGTTTAGGCATATATTGTGTACGGCATTTTGGACTCCATCTTTGAATGAGGATTGCGATTACGCAATCCTCATTCTTTGCGTTACAGCACGCCCGCTTCCTTGAACAGCACGATCCAGCAGAAAATCGTCAGGCAGGAAAGCGCCGAGGTGAACACGACGCAGTTCCCCGCTAGGTCGGCGTCGCTGTCCATCTGCTGCGCCATGACGAAGCCCGCGACGGCGCAGGGCGTCGCGAAAATGCTGATCAGCGTCGCGAATTCCATACCGCGGAAGCCCATCGTTGCCGCCGTTCCCAATACGACGCCGGGAATCAGGACGAGCCGCGAGAACACACAGGCGGCAAGCTGGGCTTTGTGTTCTCTCGTCGAGCCGAGCCGGAAGGACGCGCCGAGGATGATCAACGCAATCGGCGTGGTCGCCGCCGTGATCTGCGCAAGGGGCCGGAGCACCGGCTTCGGTACGGGGATTCCCAGCAGCAGGAACGCCGCGCCTGTCAGCGCGCCGAGGATCATCGGATTCTTCAACACGTCGAGGAAAAGGTGCGGATAGCTGACGCGCCCGCCTCGGAAGAATTCCAGCGTGAACACGCCCAGCACGTTGTAGATCGGAACGACCACGGCGACCATCATCGTCGTGACGGCGATATTGTCGTCCCCGAAAAGGTTGCCGATCAGGGGAATCCCCATCAGGACGAAATTGCTGCGGTAGATCGCCTGGATCATCGCGCCGCGCCGTTTTGGCGCCTTTTCCGTGAAGCAGACGAAGGCAAAGGCGCAGACGTAGACCACGGCCAGCGCACCCAAGGCGAACATAATCAGCCGCGGGCGGAAGGTCTCCCCGATGTTTGTCGTATAGAGATTGTAAAACATCATGATCGAGAAGAACACGCGGAACACCATCCGGTTCACGCGCTTCAGCTCCGCCGCGTTCAGAAGGTCGAAGACTTTGATCAGCACGCCGATGAACATCAGGCAAAACATCGGCACAACCGCCTGGAACGCAACGACAAGATTGGAAAAATCAAAGGGCATAAGGCATCATTCTTTCATCTAAATAACTACTTTTGTAATTATAGGTGGTTGGGGATAAAACCGCAAGGTATACAATTTTCAGTTTATCTCCGTTCAAACATAATAAAATACAAACGAGGTGGTACGATGGCAATACAATCGAAACGTCACGCGGTTGTCGACACAACTCTTTGCGTGGCTTGCGGCGCGTGCATGGAGGTCTGCCCTCGCGGCGCAATCGCGGTCTGGAAGGGCTCGTATTCCGTGGTGGACGACGCCCTCTGCATCGGCTGCGGTCTTTGCGTGAAGGAATGCCCGGCGTCCGTCATACGGGTGGAGGATCGGCCATGAAGAAATCGCATTGGTACAACTATCTTTGGATTTGGTCGGTGATCTATTTCGCGATGGGGTTTTTCCACATCCTGTTCGCGTGGCTGGGGTTGGTCAGCTTCTTCCTGCCGCTGATTTTCGCCGTGGGCTTCGGCAGCAAGGGCTTTTGCAACCGCTATTGCGACCGGGGGCAGCTCCTGCGCGCGCTGGGAAATCAGAAAGGCTTTTCCCGGCGGAAGG